>JAZQHZ010000357.1:0-3886 GCA_045540855.1 Clostridia bacterium | reverse complement strand
CAGCAACAGAAAAAGAACGAAAAAGAATGCCGTTCAAGACGTTCCCTCTTGAAAATCTCCCTTTAAATGGTGCAGTGGCAGGCAATGCCTGCATACGAAGGTGTCATGGAATTTTGCAAGAGGGTGCAGCTTAAATTTGCAAGCATTACCCACAAATTGCAAGGTTTGAATTGCAAACATTATTGCGTCAGCAATAATTGTGAATTGTGAATTGTGAATTATGAATTGTGAATTAAATTAATGTTTTACGGCAAAGCCGCTAAACATTAATTTACCCTACAAACACAACCGGCTTTGTAATTCCTGCACCGTCATCATTCTTGTCGGTTCTTATGATTACCGCCAAGTCAACGCTGCCCTCGCCAATTTCCGTAAATTCAAGCATTTTACCCCAGTGTGCATCACCGCTCCATACAAGTGTGTTATTGATATAAATATCAACCTCATCACCCGTCACCTCGCGGAATAATATCTTCTTTGCACCCTGCGGAATTTCTGCTTTAGTCTTATAAATTCCGTAGCCTACGTGTCCCATAAACTTGTCGCTGTAACCGGGCTCTTCAATTACCCACGAATTCATATCACTGTCCTCAATGACAATGTCGTGTGCAGGCTTATCCGGGAATATCTCCATATTTGTACGCCAGTTATTTATGTATATTTCATTAACTGATTCAAGATAATTCTTTTCGTGTCCCTTTTCTACGTTTAGTGTCCCTTCTGCACCTATAAGTCCGTCAGCCTCTGCTCTTACTATGAGCTTTTGAGAGCCATCGCACTGCATTACAATCGCCTGTGCACAGCCGTTGAAAAGATGTCTTTCGCTCGCCTTATCAGCTTCGTGTGAGTTCGGGTCACCGTTACCCACTCCGATGATTTCTCCACCCTCTGCACTGAATTTAATAAGCATATCAGCATCGGGAACAAGTGTACCGTTTTCATCCACTGCGTATACATTCACTGCAACGGTATCATCACAGCCGTTATATACAAAGTCACGGTGCGGCTCGATTACAAGCCTTGCCGCTTTTCCTGCGGTTTTCACCTCATCAGAGCACACAGCCTCGCCGTTACGGTAGCCTGTCATCGAGAGTGTACCCGACTCAAATTCCACCAGCCACTGTGCCATATCGTACTTGTCAACACACTTTCTGCCCATCGACTTTCCGTTTACGAACACCTCTGCCTCGTCACAGTTTGTGTGTGTCATAACCTTGACAGTCTCGCCTTCTTTCCAGTTCCAGTGCGGCAATACGTGAATCATTGGCTCATCGGTAAAGAACGCCTTGTTCAAATAGAACGCATCCTTCTTGAAGCCACAGGTATCCATAATTCCGAAGAATGTACCAATTGACGGCCACGCATACGGAGTGGGCTCGCCACGGTAATCGAAGCCCGTCCAGATGAACATTCCCATAATATGCTTTCTTGTGTCCACCTGCTTAAAGCCGTCACGGTGGGTATTTCCCCAGGCTGCCGCCTCAGAGTCATAGCTGTCGATTAAATTCTTTTCCTTATCAGTCTTATACACACCTCTCACCTGGAATGCAGAGTTGTTTTCCGAGCCAAGCATCGGCATATGAGGAAAACGCTCTCTGAAATCGTCGTATGTATGTGTAATATAGTTAAAGCCCGTCATATCAAGCACATCACACGCACCGCCGTCGCTTGTCACACCGTTATTCATTGCACCTACCGTAAATCGTGTGTTATCGTATTTCTTGATTTCTCTGTCAAGCCTTACTGCAAGCTTTTTACCCGTCGGAGTTCCCTGAAGCGGCTCCTCGTTAAATATCGAATACATAACCACGCACGGGTGATTTCTGTCACGTTCAACCATATAACGAACCTGCTGTAAGCCGTCCGGCGAGGTATTGAAGTTTCTGTTTTCATCCATTACAAGCAAGCCGTACTTATCGCACGCATCAAGAATTTCCGGTGCCGGATTTCCGTGTGCACAGCGATAAGCATTCGAGCCCATTTCCTTTAACAGCTTAATGCGATATTCCTGAATTGCATCCGGCACAGCCACGCCCACACCCGCATGGTCCTGATGGTTACACGTTCCGTAAAGCTGAACACGTCTGCCGTTCAAGTGGAAGCCGTTGTCCTTATCAATTGAAATTGTACGGTAGCCGAACCTGGTTTCACGCTTTTCAACAAGTGTTTCGCCGTCATAGAGCTCCGTTACCATAGTATAAAGTACCGGATTATCAATATCCCACAGTTCAACGCCATATGCAAGCACGCTCTGCTCAAGCTTGATTGTTTCTCCGTCCGCAATCTCCGCTTCAGTAAGAGCCTGTCCCATCACAACGTTGTCACTACTTAATATATAACTTTTAACCTTAATCTGCTTTGTCTCGCCTGTGATATTTTCAATTTCTGTATCAGTTTTTGTGTCCCAAGTGCCTGCCGATACCAACTCCGGATGCACGAACACTCCGTAATGCTCAATATGAAGCATTTCACGCTTGTATAAATCAACGTGACGATAAATTCCGGCACCCTCGTACCACCAGCCTTCGATTGCAGTTGCATCAACGTATACCACGAGTGTGTTTACCTTGTCGCCGTAAACTGCCATATCTGTAATGTCTACGATGAATGAGTTGTAGCCGCCGAAATTCCTGCCGACCACCGAGCCGTTGCACCACACAGTACAGTGTGATGATACTCCGCCGAATTCCACCAAAAGCTGCTTGTCCTTGTCAGCCTCGTCAAGACGGAAACGCTTTGCATACCAGCCCTTGCCTCTTTCCTTATAGCCTGCGGAAGGTCCCCATTTTTCGTCAAACGGATTTTCCACTGCCCAGTCGTGCGGTAAATTCACGTTTTCCCATGAGCCTGTATTGAAATCAGGACTCGCGGCACCGATTGCACCGCCAGCCTTTGCAGCAAAATAGCATATTGTGTGCGAGGTTCCCACAGGTGTGGGGATATCGCCCTTGTGGAATTTCCAGCCTCTGTCAAGTGATATTTTTGTCATAGCCATATCTCTCCTTAAAAAATCCTCAGTTATTTTAATTATATTATATTTTATAAATATTTTCAAGTAGTATAGCGAAAATATTCCGATAAAAAATTCCTGATTTTATGTTTAAAACCGTTCAAATTGAGTTATATATATAGTAACAAGAAGCTATTGCTTCCTTGTAAGATATAAACAAAGGAGTTGACGTTTATGAAGTTCACAATCATTTGCAGAAAAATCGAGGCAGAAGCTAAGGTTAAGGATTACGTAGAAAAGAAGCTTTCAAAGCTTGACAAGTTCTTCAGAGATGAGCCAACCGCCAGAGTAGTTTTAGGAACTATTAAGGATAATGACTACATCGAGGCACAGATAAGTGCATCGGGTATGATTTACCGTGCAGAGGTATCTGACAAGGAAATTACAGCTGCTATTGACCGTCTGGTTGACGTTATAGAACGTCAGATCCGCCGTAACAAGACAAGACTTGAAAAGAGAATCAAGAAGGATGCGGCACTTGATACAATGCTTATTTCGGGAGCAGAATATACAGACGGTGAGGACGACGGTGATTTTGAAATCGTAAAGAAGAAGAGATTTACGGTTAAGCCGATGTCGGCAGAAGAGGCTGTATTGCAGATGAATCTGTTAGGACACGAATTCTTCGTATTCAAGAATGTTGATACTAATGAAATGAATATCGTATATAAGAGAAAGGACGGTAAGTACGCTCTTATTGAATCGGTTGAATAAACATAAATACAAGAGGAGAGCTTTCGCTCTCCTCTTCAGACCGTCGACAAATTGGTCAGACCACGCATAACAAAGAAAAAGAAACGTAAAATTAAAAATTATTTTTCTCTTACAAACGACGGACGTCCCATCGAGGAACGCCCGTCGTTATGCGTTTTTTAC
>JAZQHZ010000356.1:0-10281 GCA_045540855.1 Clostridia bacterium | reverse complement strand
ACTCTTGCCGGAAGCGGCACCGTAAACGCTTCTAATGTTTTAGCATTGACATGGACTCTGCTCAGAATTACAAATCCGAGCACAGACGGAGAAAACACTATGTATCTGGACAACGCAGTTGCACAGATATATCCGCCGGGCGAGACGGTAGTACCGGTTGGATATAATCCAATTGCAAGCGATGTTGTGAACTTTGCAATGCCGTATACAACGAATCACAACGGAGCAACAACTTCATATCAGACTGAAAATAATAATGTTGTTCTGTCAGTAACAGGCAATAGTAATGGAAGCAAGTATATACAATGGGAAGATATATCTGTAGTAAACGATGCACAGGCAGGAAAAACAGTTGAGTTTTCGTTTGCAGCAAAATTATCTGATGTTACAAACGGTATGATAGTTCAGTCTCGTACATCAACAGATAAAGCATTTTCCGGTCAGCAGGGTTTAAAAGACAGTGAAGGCACAACGCAGTCATATGAGTTTTACATAAACAATGAGAAAATCACCTTCTATGGCATAGATACGGATAAGGTCATAAAAGCAAATGAATGGTACAACTATAAAGTAGTGTATGATATTACAGACAGCAGAACAGTCGTTGCAACTTTGTATGTTGAAAATGATAAGGTTGCATCAAGTACTTTCACAGCGGCAAAAGGCGATGTAAACGGCTGGGGATATATCAGATTTATTCCTAAGAGTGATGCAGCAATATATCTGGATAACATTGACTTTAAAATCTATGATTATGTAGCACCGTCACCATCAGTATCAGCCACAGCAGGTAATGTTGAAAGCAACGGTATCAGATATATGACATTTGATGCTATACCTGCAAATGTTGACACAGAAGAAATTGAAAGCTGCGGCTTCGCATTTACCAATGCACCGACAATCGTGGACGGAGAGCCGATCGTATGGCAGATATGCGATGTGCGTGATGACGGCAGCTTCGGTGCTGCTATTGCACAGGAAGAGGATGCTGTAGACTCAATAATTTATGCTATACCGTATATTGTTGTTGATTTGGAAAAAATACTCGGCGAATCAATTTCGTCAGTTTTCGTTAATTGATTTTAATAGGAGGAATGAATAATATGAAAAAGATTTATGTAGGCCCTGCTATTAAGGTTTCGGCTTTTGTAATAGAAAATATAGTGGCTACAAGTGCAATTACACTTAACGAGCGTGAATACAATGTTGTATCAGACGGCATCGGAGTGGATAGTGAAACAAAAATTCAGAGAGTGATGGTAAATGTCACTTTATAACCGCTATGTACCGTACCGATAAAATAGGAGGATAGGCAAATGTCAAAAATAAAAAAAGTGATAATATCTGCAATGGTACTTGCTATGCTTGCTTCATCATATGTTGCTGCCTTTGCAGACGATAGCTATATTTATCGCTTTGTGCCGGAATATACTGTTGACTTTGAGGATGCGATATACGAGGGAGAAAGCTTCCCGTTTGAAACATCATTGGGCTCGTATAATTATGCCGATATCGCTGTTAGTAACGATGCACTGAAAGATTATATCGTAACTGCATATAATGAAGATAGAGGCAATGTACTGAAAGTTCTTCCGCATGAGGAAAACACAAATTATTTTAAGACTTCGGCAAATTTGGCAAATGTATTTGCTGCTGATAAAATACGAGCAAGGTTTGATATGTATATTCCTGATAGCTCTGGTGCAGAACTTGATATGTTTATCCAGGCATATAACGGCAAAACAGGCATAATTTTCAAGGCAGATTCAAATGGTGTTTATGATACTGCAGGAAATAAGCTCTTTGAGCTTGAGGATATTACAGATCAGTGGATAACCTGGGAGGCTGAATATACTCCGTTTACAGACGGAACATATGTAAGTACGGCATATTATATTGACGGCATAAAATATGTTCAGGAAAGAGAAACTTCATACACAAATGCTTTCGGCAGATATATGTCTGGAGGAATTTCTGAACTGAGATTTTATTGCAGCAATACCCAGGGTGAGATATTGTTTGATAATATCGAGATAAGTGGTGTGTATGAGGACGATGAGCCTGTATTTACAAATACTGTGGAGTATATTGCAAGTGTTGATACCTTTACAAAGAATTATGTAAAAAACTTTGAAGGGTATGAAGATAATTCTGCACATTTTACGGCAGAAGCAGCACAGGGTGCAAAGTGTACTTATCAGACGAGAAAAGCCTTTACACTTGGCACTTTCCTTGATGAATATGCCGAGTATTCTCAGGATTATTATTTCCCGGCAGGTGCGAATGTAACATTGTTTACACAGCTGCTATCTGTTGCAAAGGGAGAAACAGCGTTTGGTAACTCAGGTGTGAATCGTTTCCTTATACCGTTTGAAATCAAAAACGGATATATAGGTCCGTACAATGCTTATACTGCGGATAATTTTGATACGACGACATTTAATGCAGCTCCTGTACCTGAAGATGAATGGTTTACATTAAAGACGAAAATATATCGTGAAAACGGTGTGATGTACTTTGCACTTGATCTGATATCGGAGAATACGGTAACGTCTCTGTTACCGAAGACCGAGGTTTTATGGAATGCAGATGATTACCTGAAAAACGGTATATTTACATTCAGAACTACCATTGCGCAGGAGAATGCAGAGGCTCAAAGCTCACTGTATATCGGAAATGCTGTTCTGTCGAAGAAACCGGCATTTGAATACACTCCGTTTGCGTGGCGTGATGACAAGGATGAACCTGTAACCGGTAGTTTGACTGATTGTGCGATTAGGCCTGAAATAAATATCACCGGATATAGATATGGTCAAACACCTGTAAATATTTATATCGCCGCTTATGACAGTGAAGGGAAGCTCGTAGATGTAAAGCTTTGTGAGGATACGTTGTCAGAAGGTGTTCCTAAGGTTGTAGCGGCAGATGATGAGATTTCTGTAAATGAAAATGTGGCATATGTAAAAGCATTCCTTTGGGATTCGGATATGCAGGCGTTGGTACCATGTGCAGAAAAAACACACTAAATAGAGCTAAAATTGCAGATGTAATTTTTAAAGAGGCTACGTCAATAATTGGCGTAGTCTCTTTGATATATAGAAATTTATTATCTTATAAGGTAAAAAAGCTATTAAAGCAATAGTATAAAATCTATAATTTTAGAGGTTTAATTTCAACGATTTACATTATAGTGGATTTATGTTACAATAACGTATATAAAGAAGTTTTATGCAAATAAAATTTCAAAGAACACAGAAGGATAAAAATATTTTTTTATTTAAATAATTGAATAATTCGGAGGGGAATTTATGGATCGTAAATGTATTGAATCTAATTCTGCTTGGTTAAGCACAGTCTGGGATAAAACAGAGCAAAAGCTCAGGAAGGTTGCTGTAAGAAGCCGTGATAAGCTTCCGTACTCAAGCATCAACGGTGTGCATACAGAAAAAGAAAATATAGATTGGTGGACAAATGGTTTTTGGGGTGCTATGATGTGGCTTTTGTACAGCGAAACCAAAAATGATGAGTATAAAAAAACTGCTATCCGCTCAGAGGAGCTTTTGGACAGTGCGTTGGAGAAATTTGAACTTCTTACTCATGATGTGGGATTTATGTGGCATATTGTGAGTGGTGCAAATTACAAGCTTTTTGGGGACGAAAGAGCGTATGTCCGTAATTTGTTTGCCGCAGCAACTCTCGCATCACGGTATAATGTGGACGGAGGATTTATACGTGCCTGGAACGGTGAGGGCAACGAGGGTTGGTCTATAATTGACTGTATGATGAATTTACCCTTACTGTATTGGGCATCGGATATGACCGGTGATGACCGATTCAGTCGAATTGCTCTGCACCATGCAGATATGGCGGCACGTGACCATATAAGATCTGACGGTAGCGTTAATCATATAGTGGAGCATGATGCTAATACAGGCGAGGTGGTGAAAATACATGGCGGTCAAGGGTATGATGAAGCATCGTGTTGGTCGCGTGGACAGGCGTGGGCAATATACGGCTTTATAATTTCATATTGTCATACGAAAAAAAGGGAGTATCTCGATATTGCTGTAAGGACGGCGAATTATTTTATTGCCAACTGCCGGATGTATGATTATAAAACACCGGTTGATTTTCGTCAGCCTTTAAGCGATGAATATTACGACAGTACCGCCGGTGTTTGTGCCGCATGCGGAATGCTTGAAATTTCAAAATATGTTTCTGATGCCGAGGCAAAAATGTACACTGAGGAAGCTATAAACATATTAAAGGCGACAGATGAACACTTTTGTGATTATGCCGAGGACACAGATTCGCTTGTTTTATACGGTACAGAAATGTATCCCAAAAACAACAGCGAGGGCTTACATATTCCGATAATCTATGGTGACTTCTTTTTTGTCGAAGCATTGCTGAAGTTAAAGGACAATGAATTTTTTGTATGGTAGTTTAAATATATGCCGTCTCTTGGTAACTGATCACAGGGGATATGTGTGATTTTGAGAATGAAATACTTAACATAGAGTTTTCAATAAATTCCGCTGTCATCATATGCTGACAGCGGAATAACAGGTTTTTTTGAGGATAACAAATTTGTACTAAATCTAATCAATCATTGATGAAAGGCTGTATGCTGTTTCTTTTTCCAATTTATGAAAATTCTCTCCCTAAACTCAATATACATAAAACGCATATGGCCTGTCATGAGTGATTTGATCTATAAAGCAATAAGATTTCAATATAGAAGTTTTATTGCTTTTTTTGTTGCGTAAAGCAGAAAATATGTATATGAGTATAATGGCAAGAATAACCCGGTTTAACATTTAGCATAGAATCGGGTCGCTTTTTAACATATGTAAGAGCACAGACTGAGTGTGAGTGACTAATCGTTTTTGAATTGGTAATATGAAGAGAAAGTAATAAAAAGGATAAAACTGACCCCTAAAAGTTGAAAAAGAGTCGGTTGTTTTGCTGTTTTGGGTGTGTTATAATTATTATAGACAATATTCTTAAGGAGGATTTTATTATGAAGAAAGCACTTTACAAATTGGTACTATATGCTTTGGTATGCTCAATGCTATTTGCGATTGTGCCTGTTGCAGCAGAGGAAACGGGTACAGAATACCCTGAAATCACGGTGCGTCAGGACGAAGCAGGTACATTTGTAATGATGGACGGAGACATTATCTGCGAGCTTGAGAAGAACAGATATTTGCGTTTCCGTGCAACAAATGTGGATGACAACTGGGTTGGTTGTGAAAGAAAGGGAGCGGATCTGTGTATAGCATTTGCCGACAAGGGTGTAACAGGCATAGTTGTCGAAAATGCAGAATTCACAAACAATGCAGAAGAGGGCTATTTTGAAGTAAACGTTTCGGGATATAAGGACGGACTTGATTGCTATATAAATTATTCAGTTAAGGGAACGTGGGTTCCGGAAATCGGTAAATTCAAGTATACATATGAAACAGATATGGATGCAGATCTCGAAAAGTGGTATGCAAATTCGGTAACTGCAAGCGGATACTACAATCAGAATCCGAATGCAAAGGCTCCGATTGAGATTACAGACTACCATATAGAGCATATTGCAACAACTGATATAGTTCAGTCAGAAACATATAAGGATATGCCGCTTCGTTATGAGTGGTTTTTAGCATCTGATGACGGAAGCGAGTGGGAAAAGTTCCCGAAGGTACACCTTCCGTATCCGGTAAGAACGGGTGATTATATAACAATCCGTGAAAGAGGTGCAAGACTTGCTGCCGGCACAAAGTTCGGTTTCACAGACAAGGAGCACGGCGGATGGATGAGTACTGTTAACAGAACTTCTGTTGACGGCATCAATTTTGAGCTTTGCTGGTACTTCTTCGATGTACATATTTTAATGTACAATGCAGTGCCGCCGAGATATTCAGCCGACAGATTTACACTTGATTTTTCAATAGATTTTGATCCTCTTTCAAAGGAGGAAGGAAATGCACTGGTTGAAGAAGCGACTGAAAGAAACTGGCGTGATTATGAGGAATATGCTCTTCCGCTTTTATCAAGAAACAATACATTTGATACATTAATCACGGATATTGATTCGGAGCATACCTGCGAGAGCCATCTTTGGTGGGCATCAAGCTTTGATTGCTTCAGAGACGATACAGTAGGCTATGATGATAACTATTCAGTAACTATCAAGCGTGATAAGGCGGATGCACAGCCGCATGCGTGGAACACCTTCGGCTGGGGATATCCTTTCGAAGAAGAGTCTATCAAAAAGCATAAATTCCGTTTCTCTGCAATGGTAAAGACACAGGATGTTACGGGAATGGCACGTCTTGCGTTTGCAGTGCAAAAGAGCGGTGCAGATCTTTATTACGGTGTAAACACTCATCTTGCAGATGGAACTCCGAGAGAGGATATTATCTCGTGGCAGTTCTCAGACGGATTGACAGGTACAAATGACTGGACTCCGTTATCAATGGAATTCACCGTAAACGGTGTTATAAACTCACTTGTGCTTGAACAGAGCGGTTCGGGACAGAGTTGGTTTGACAATGTTGTTATCGAAGATTTGGGTGAGGTTACTGCTGATACATATGTAGTATATGATGACTTCGAGAACGGTGCTATGTCTGACTGGACAACAAACCGCGGAACGATTTATAATAAGGACGGTAAGCTTGTAATTGATTCCGGCGACGGTCAGATGGGTGGACAGCTCCAGGCTAAGAAAACGGTATTCAATTATGGCGGCAGATGGATTGTTGAAATGGATGCAACAATTAATGCATCAAGAGGTGCAGTTCTTGCCAGCACAAACGTTTTCAATATCGAAATGAACGGAAAAACTCTTCAGGCAAAAACAAGCAAGCCGGGCTTTACAGAAACAGAGTATACTAATTTTGAAACAGATTATCAATTGGGTACACCTATAACTCTTAAAGCCGTAATGGATTTTGATACTAAAGAATTTGAGCTCTATTATCAGGGCGAGCGTGTTGATCTTGGAGAAGGAAATTATATAAGAAAAGAGAGCGTTACAGCTCTTCAGCCTTTCCTTGTGCTTATAAATGACGGTTATGCGGGAACTGTTGATATAGATCGGTTTATGGTATATCCTGCAACAGACGCGGGTGCGGTAAATATAAGCCGTGAGAATTTGAAGCTTGATGAAAGAGAAATTTACAGAAATAATATAGACCTTCCGAAAGAGGGAATAAATGGAGCAGAGATAACGTGGTCAACTTCAGATGACAGTGTAATAGACAAAAACGGTGAAATAAAGAGAGGAGACAGTGTAAAAGAGGCTGTTTTAACTGCAACTATAACCAAGGGTGATGCGGAAACAAAAAAGGAGTTTACACTGCGTGTTGCACCGTATGACGGAGTAACATTCAACGTTGATTCATTAAAAACACTTGAAGGCTCGGTTAAAGCCTCGGTTTCGGTTGCAAATGATACAGCGAATGTTTATGAAAAGCCTCAGCTTATACTTGCAACCTATAATGAGGGCAGATTAAAATCTATTTCATCTAAGGATATAGAGCTTGACGAAACATTAAGAAAATATGATTTAGAAGAAAGCCATGAGGGTGTAATAGACAGAGTAAACATCTACCTGTGGGATGAGGCAGAGCAAAAGCCTGTTGCAGATGATATTCAATACAATATCACAGCAATACCGACAGTAAATTTCAATAAGAATTATGTACAGGTTAATGAAGCTGTTGGATATGAGGTATTTGAGGAAAAGGGCGGAATTATTACACCGCTTGATAACGGAGAATATACTTTGACGTGTGAAGGTATTGCGGTTGATTATGAAGCAAAGAGCGTAAGCTTTACAAACGGAGGACTTAAAACGGTTTCAATTTCTACTGAAAACGGAATTTCTACGTCAACAATACTGGTAAACGATGCCAATGAGACTGTTTCAGTTATGGGTGATGCGGTATTTGAATCTGATTTTGAAGCAGAAGATGCATTATCTACATATTTTACAGCCACAAACGGCAACTATACAATAGAGGATGTTGACGGAGTGAAAATGCTTGCAACGAAGAGCTCAAGTGCAACAGCTGATACGCTTCTTTTCGGACCGGAATTAACAGATTATGCAATCGAAATGGATTACAATATGGTAAGACCGATTGCGGCAGGTGCCAATGCTATTGGCGTTGGAATGCGTGCAAAATCACCTAATAACCGTGATTCATACAGAGTAGCATTTATGGAACGTTCAAAGTTTGGTACAGGCACTGTTTTATACAACAGACTTGCTCTGGGAAGAGCAAACGGTTCGAATATCGGAGATTACTGGTATTACGCAAAATTCAGTGATGAGCCGATAACTCATGAGCGGGATACTTTCTATAAAATGAAAGCATCGTTATGCTCGGGAGTAATGACGTTGGCGATTTATGATATGCAGGGAAATCTTGTTTCTCAGGAGAAGATTAATACAATCGACTGTGATTTCAATGCGGCAGGAGTGGCGACAAGTGCATTGGAAAAAGGAAAAACATTGATTTTCTTCCACGGACTTTATGCAAGAATAAGTGATATAAAGCTTTATGAATTTGAAAAAATATCAGAAGTTGAGATAACTCCTTCAAGTCAGACAATCGCAGCGGGTGATACAATCAGCCTTGAAGCATACGGTGTTACAGAGAATAAATCAATCAAGCTTGATAATACGATGGTTACATACACAGTCTTATCAGGCTTTGAGATAAATGGCAACGAAGCAGTAGCAACCGAGGCAGGAAAACACACAATATTAGCACAATATACAGATTTTGCAGGAAACACAAAGCTTGGTGTTATAGAGTTGATTGTTGAGTAATTCCATATATGCTGTAAAAAGTAAATAAGGTATAGAATTTATAGCCTTGACTAAGAGAATTGTTTGTGATATAATAAATGCAAATAAAAAAAATACGGAGGCTATTATGAAAAAGATTATATCAATATTATCAGCTGCGGCTATTATGTTGTCACTTACTGCTTGCGGTAATGGCGGATTGTTCGGTGATCCGGTTCCTACTCCGGAGCCTATGCTTGATGCATCGGCAGTTCTTACGATAGATAACGTAAAGACGGCAGTTGCAGATAATTACACTGTTGAGCTTGAGGGCGGCGCTGCTGTGACAGAAGGCAATGTGTCAACAGCTTCATACCGTGCTAACCCGGCAGGCAGCGGAGACCCGGTTATAGTAAAGGTTATTCAGCCTAAGGGTGGAGTAAGCGAGGATGAAATCTGGGCAGACTACGAAGAGGCAAGATTAACACGTACAAGTGCGGTTCTGGTTGAAGATATCGGCGAGGATGCATATATTGCATATCCGTCAATTCACGTGTACAATAAGGGAAGTGAAATTATAATCACTGCCGGAAGCGGCTCGGACGAGGGTCAGGCTAATTATTTAAAGGATCTGGCAAAGACTGCCATTTCAAACATTGAAGCAATGTACACGGAGGGCTGATATGAAGAATTTTCTTGAACTGGCAAAAGAAAGATATTCGTGCCGTAAATTCGATACCCGAAAGGTAGAGAAGGAAAAAATCGACTATATTTTAGAGGCGGCAAGAGTTTCACCGACTGCCGCAAACTATCAGCCGCAGAAGATTTACGTCCTTGAAAGTGAAGAGTCATTGGCATTGGTAAGCGAGTGCTCAAAATACAGCTTTAATGCTCCGCTTAATTTCCTTGTTTGCTATGACAAGAATATTTCGTGGAAGCGTGGCTATGACGGAATGGAGGAGGGCCCGGTTGATGCATCAATCGTGGTAACGCATATGATGCTTGCCGCAATGGATGTAGGCATCGGCTCGACGTGGGTAGGAAGCTTTAATCCGTCAAAAACAGTTGAAAAGTTCAAGCTTCCCGAAAATATCGTTCCGGTGGCATTTTTACCGATGGGATATCCGGCAGAGGATGCTCATCCTGCACCGTTGCACGAGAAGCGTAAGGAGCTTTCGGAAACAGTTGAATATATATAAAAATGGGCAATACTTAGTATTGCCCATTTCAGACCGTCGACAAATAGGTCAGACCGCGCATGACGATTAAAGAAAAATATAAAATTTAAAATTTATTTTCTTTTGCGAACGACGGGCGTCCCATCGAGGAACGCCCGTCGGTATGCGTTTTTTACGAAAAGAAACTCTAACGTACTAACTCAGCACATTCGGCTACGCCGAAGTCAGCCTTACGGCTGCCCGCCCTTCTTGGCGGTGCGTGTACACCTACGAGTTCCTTTTCGCAAAATCTGCCCTAATTTCTCGCAG
>JAZQHZ010000355.1:0-4977 GCA_045540855.1 Clostridia bacterium | reverse complement strand
ATGGACCTTGAGTGTAACCTCGGCGGCGGTAATATGTCAGTTTCATACGGTGCAGACGCAGTATTAAGCGGCTACATAACAGAGGAGCAGCTTGAAACAGCTATCTACCATTTATTCTTACAGCGTTTCAGAACAGGTGAGTTCGATGACAACAGTGCATACAGAGACATCACATCAGCAGTAATCGAGAATGATGAGCACGTTGCAGTTTCAGAGCAGGCGGCAGAGGAGTCATGGGTACTTTTAAAGAATGACGGTATCCTTCCGGCAACAGCTGCAAAGAACGTAGCGGTTGTAGGTAATATGGCAAACACACTTGCATTGGGCGACTATGCAGGTTCACCGACAAAGACAACAAACCCGATTGAGGGTATAACAGAGGAATTTAATAAGCAGGGTGCAACAGTAAGTCATCTTGGTGCAGTTGCAGACGACGAAAAGCTCTTCAATGTAAAGAGCATCACATTGGTATTAAAGGACGGCAAGACAAGAAGCGTTGACCTTTCAAAGGCAACAGTTTCAAAGGGTATGAGCCTTTCAAACGGCACATTAACTGACGTTACACCGCAGGCAGCGGCAGTAGTTAAGGGCGTAAACTTCCTTGACGTTGCATCAGTAAAGGTTGAAATGGCAACAGGCTCACAGATGGGCGGTTCATTGAATATCGCATACGGTAACGGTGGTCCGACAGTGGCATCAATCGAGTCAGTGCCGACAGCTTCAACAAGCACATACGCAGTATGTGAGGGTGTATATACAGGTGAAGACGGCGGTTACAACGGCACAGAGGATATGTACCTTTCAGCAAGCCCGGCAGTAGCTCCGTTCTCAGTTGAGGCATACAAGGCAGAGCTTGACGCGGCTGATATAATCATTGCATACGCAGGTACAATCCCGAAGCAGGACGGATTCGGCGAGTCAGACTCGGCAGAGTCAAACGACAGAGAATCAATTGACCTTCCGACACATCAGTCACACGTGGCAGAAATTACAGCGGCATATCCGGATAAGACGGTTATTGCAATGCAGACAGTTGGCCAGATGAACGTTGAGCCGTTCGTGGATAAGTGTAAGGCAATCCTCTGGACATCATACAACGGTCAGACACAGGGTGAAGCATTGGGTAAGGTGCTTACAGGTCAGGTTAACCCATCGGGTAAGCTCACAACAACCTGGTACAAGAAGGCTGACTTGGAGCAGACAGTGCTTGCAAACAGAACAAAGCAGACAGTTGACGGTATCGAAGGCTACTACACAGACTACGATATTCAGCCGACAGATACACATAAGGGTATAACATATCAGTACTATACAGGTACACCGGTTTATCCGTTCGGTTACGGTCTTAGCTATACAAATTACGAGTATTCAAATATGACAGTGGATAAGACAGACGTTGATGCTAACGGTACAGTTAAGTTCACGGTAGACGTAAAGAACACAGGCGATGTGGCAGGTAAGGAAGTAGTTCAGCTCTACATTTCACACCCGCAGACGGACGACAACACACCTGACAGACAATTAAAGGGCTTTGAGAAGGTAGAATTAGCAGCAGGCGAAACAAAGACAGTTGAATTTACATTAGACGTAGCAGATTTAGCACTCTATCAGGAATCAGCACAGAAGATGGTTATTACAGAGGGCGAATACACTGCAGTAATCGGTAAGAATGCGGCTGACACAGCTCTTTCACAGAAGTTCAACGTAACAGGTACACTCGCATCAACATTAAAGACAGTTAAGGCTATGCCGGACGGCGTAAGTGTGAATGGTCTTATCTGCGAGGACGGCAGTGAGCTTGCGGCAAAGACGAAGATTGATGCAAGAGTATCGGCAGTAATGAGCGACGAGGCTTGGTATGACCTTGCAAATGCAGAGGTTGCATACACAAGCTCAAACGAAAACGTTGCAACAGTTGATGCAGACGGTATCGTTGTATCGGGTGCAACAGAGGGTGTAGCAACTATTACGGTAAGCGTAACGGTTGACGGCGTGACAAAGACGGACAGCTTCCCGGTAGTAAACAAGCTTTTAGTAAAGCCGGCAGCAGCAGATATTGAGGCGGCAAAGGCGGCTTTAAAGGCAGAGTATGACAAGCTTCCGAAGGCTGCATATACAGATGCAAACCTTGCAGAGCTTGATAAGATTTATAACGAGGCACTTGCTTCATTTGACACTATTGAAACAAAGGATGCTTTAACAATCGCATCAGCAAAGGCAATCAATGACCTTAACTCGGTGGCTATGGATAAGCTCACAGAGAGCTATACAATCGAATCGGTTAACCCGGCACACGTTGAAAAGGGTATGATTGACTACCGTGAAGGCGGAATTCCTATGTATTCAGGTGCGATAGGCACAGTTACAGAGTCAAATCCGTATTCACCGATTGCACTTGTTGCAAAGGACGCAGACGGTAACGTAATTGAAAACGTTACGTGGCAGGTAAAGAAGTTTGACGATTCGAAGCGTAAGGTTGCAGAAATCAATAACGAGACAGGCGAGCTTACAATTTACGGTAACGGTATTATCCAGGTGACAGCGGCAGATATAGAAAACCTCACCTGTGCAAGACTTATGATTCAGGTCAATATGCAGATTGAGGGTGAGTATGCCGATGAGGGCAACGGCGTTACCTTGAACGACAATCAGAGCGGTGCTTCAGGCGGCTTCAATGTTGGTAACACAGGTAATGCGTGGTATGAGTATAAGTCAGTTAAGCTTTCAAATCTTGAGAGCATAGTTGCAAGAGTTGCAGGCAAGAATGCAGGCACAATTTATATCAGCCTTGCCAATAACAACAATCCGGATCAGGTTGTTGCACAGGCAAGCGTAAGTGCAACAGGCGGCTGGAGCTCGTGGAGTGAGTACACATTCGACCTCAATGAAGAGGTTCTTCAGAACGCAGTATTAAACGGCGTGCTTGATACATACGGCTGTGCAACAGTATATGTTCAGTCAAACGGTATCAACTTTGACTACTTCAGATTGAACTATATCGAGAACAACGATGAGATTCCGTATGTAATTGAAAGTACTTTAAACAAGGTTGATTCTAAGATGAAGGCAACATTGAAGTACAGAGGAAGTACACTTGCAACAGATGTATTACTTGTTGCAGAGGTGTTGAATGCTGACGGAAGCGTAAAGAGCAGTGCTTCAACAACAGTTTGCGGTACGGGCGAATATGAGCTTGCAACAGGTGCAAACCCGGGCGAGACGGTTAAGCTTACAATCCGTGACAATGAGGGCAAGAACCTTTCCGAGAGCGTAGAGAAAATTTATAAGGTTCCGGTAGACAGTGAAATAGTTGTTTACACCTTAGACAGCAAGGAGTATGATTACAGCGTATTATCAGGCGGCACTGACGGCGAGGCTTATACAAACACAGTAAACGGCTTAAGCGGTTACGGCGGCTGGGTAATCAAGAACGGAAGTGCTCCGGTTACATACCTTGACGTAAACGAGAAGGAATATACCTATAACTTTACACAGGCATGGCAGTCAGGAAGCGGTAAGGAAACAAAGAGAAGCTTATTCTTCACACCGAAGTCAGAATGTAAGGTAACAGCAGTGTTCAACGGTGCCGAGGGACGTGATATGTACATTTCACAGAATGGCAAGAAGCTTGCAACCGGCTTAGGCTGCGGTCAGACAATAATGTTCAGTGCAGAGATTACTGACCTCACAACTCCGGTATATGTATATGGCGGAAGCTCAAATAAGCAGCTCTATGCAATCATCGTAGAATACTACGGCAAGGGCGAGGTTGAGCCGGAGGTAACAGATGCTCCGACACCGACTCCGACAGCAGAGCCGACAGATGAGCCTGTGGCAGACACAAGCCTTTCATATTCAGACGGCATTGTTACAATTACATCAGATAAGACAACAAGTGCTGTGCTCGTTCAGGCTTCATATGCAGACGGCAGATTGACAGGCGTTGTAACTACACCGGTTGAGTTGAAGGACAGCGAGGATACAACAGTAACCGTATCAGTCAACACAGGCGACAAGCTTATGCTCTGGGACAGCGTAGCAGGTATGATTCCGCTTACAGAGGCACTCTTAATTGAGGCTGGTACTGTATCGGGTGAGGGCGAGGATATTGCAGTTCTCTACACTACCTGGGGAAAGAGCAATATGGTTCTCACAAAGAACGATGTAACAGGCGAAACAAAGGTATGGTCAATCTTACCGGGTGACATCAGAGTAGAACTGGCAACAGATTATTTCGCAGAGGCAGACGTAGAATACAGCTATGGCGACAAGTTCACAATCAATGCACTTGAAGAGTATAAGGACAGATTGTATGCAGGCTGTGACGGCGGACTGGTAATCGTATTCACAGAGTGTGCGAAGTGTTATAAGCTCAAAAAGGCGGCTGATTTTGATATCAAGGCAATGTCAATAGAGAACGGCTATATGACAGTAAGCGACGGTGTGAATGAGGCTACAATTGATATGAGCACATTAGGCGGCGACGAAATCGAAGCTGACGAAGCACTTGTGCTTGCGAATAACGGTGCAGTTTTAGTAGACGTAAGAAGTGTGGAGGAATTTGCACAGAAGTCATACGAAGGCTCGGTAAATATCCCGGTTGACACAATCGAGGAAGGGCTTGCGGACTATCCGACAGATACAGTGCTTATCTTCTACTGCGGAGCAGGCACAAGAGCTGCAAAGGCACTTGAGACTGCAAAGGCTATGGGATATACGAATGTGTATAATTTAGGTAGTATTGATAAGTTAATGTAAAGTAAAAAAGCGGTTGCTTCGGCAACCGCTTTTTTGCGGTAAATTTGGGTTTGTTGGGATGTTTGCACTCGCCCAAATGATTCAAACGGGCTCTGCCCCAAGACGTTCAGCTTTAATTGTTTGCAACGTATATCCCCGGTTCTTTTTCTGTCTGCAGTAACAGAAAAAGAACGAAAAAGAATACCGTTCAAGAGGGAATTTCCCTCTTGAAAATCTCCC
>JAZQHZ010000354.1:0-5983 GCA_045540855.1 Clostridia bacterium | reverse complement strand
CTTGGCTCACAGAACGACATGGCTACGATCCGACTTCCCGTTGTAGGCTCGTCAAGGATATAAATTGTCTTTCCTGTTGAACGCTTTGCAAGCTCAGTTGCAAGCTTTACTCTCTGAGCCTCACCGCCCGAAAGTGTAGTTGATGACTGTCCTAACTTAACATATCCTAAACCAACGTCCCGTATAGTTTCAAGCTTTCGCTTTAATTTAGGAAGGTTTTCAAAGAATACAAGAGCCTCATCAACCGTCATTTCAAGTACATCGTGAATGTTTTTGCCCTTGTATTTTACCTCCAGGGTATCACGGTTATATCTCTTTCCCTTACACACCTCACACGGAACGTAGATATCCGAAAGGAAGTGCATTTCAATCTTCTTGATACCGTCACCCGTACAAGCCTCACAGCGGCCGCCCTTTACATTAAAGCTGAAACGACCTGCATTGTAGCCTCTTATCTTTGATTCATTCGTTGAAGCAAACACCTCACGTATATCGTTAAAGAGATTTGTATAGGTCGCAGGGTTTGAACGTGGCGTTCTGCCAATCGGGCTCTGGTCAATATCAATCACCTTGTCAAGCTGGTCAACTCCCGTAATTGTGCGGTGTGCTCCGGGCACTGTATGTGCACGGTTTAATTGCTTTGCAAGGCTCTTATATAAAATCTCATTCACAAGCGAGGATTTACCCGAGCCGGACACACCCGTCACACAGGTTATAACACCCGTCGGGAACTTTACGTTGATATTTTTAAGGTTGTTTTCCTTTGCACCCTTTACCTCAACCCAGCCCGTCGGCTTTCTTCTCTCTTGCGGTACTTCTATCGCACATCTGCCGCTTAAATACTGACCTGTAATTGACCTTTCACAAGCCTTGATTTCCTCTACCGTTCCCTGTGCAACCAATTCACCACCGTTGATTCCCGCACCAGGTCCGATATCTATGATATGATCTGCAGCATACATTGTATCAACATCGTGCTCTACTACTATCACTGTGTTTCCAAGATCACGAAGGTGCTTTAAGGTACCTATAAGTCTGTCGTTATCTCTCTGATGAAGTCCGATTGACGGCTCGTCAAGGATATACATTACACCCATAAGTCCTGAGCCTATCTGCGTTGCAAGACGTATTCTCTGTGCTTCACCGCCCGAAAGTGTTCCCGATGAACGTGAAAGCGTGAGATAGTCCAGTCCTACGTCAAGCAGGAATTTAAGTCTTGCCTTGATTTCCTTGATAACCTGGTCTGCAATCAGACGCTGATGCTCTGTCAGCTTGAGATTCTCAATAAATTCAAGCTCGTCTCTTACCGACATACAGGTAAACTCATATATATTCTTTCCGCCTACTGTCACCGCAAGCACCTCGTCGCTCAATCGCTTACCGCCACATCTGCGGCAGGGCACGAAGTTGATATATCTTTCAAGGTCGTGCTTCATAAATGACGAGGTTGTTTCGTGATAACGACGTTCAAGATTATTTGCAACGCCCTCAAACACTACCTTCTGCGTAACATAGCCTGTCGGTCGTTTATATGAAACTTCAATCTTTTCCTTTCCGCTTCCGAAAAGCACAACGTCCTTTACCTTATCACTGAGCTCTCGCCACGGAGTATTTATATCAAAGCCGTAATGCCTTGCTATCGCCTGATAGTACATATGTGCCATACTGTCGGGAAATTCAGGACCTGCCCAGCCTGTGCAATGAACTGCACCCTCAATAAGGCTTATATCCTCGTTTACTACAAGAAGTGACGGGTCAATTTTTGACAGCTCGCCTATACCGTCACAATCAGGACACGCACCGTACGGATTGTTGAACGAGAACATTCTCGGGCTTGGCTCCTGAAGGCTTATTCCGCAGTCATCACACGCAAAATTGCGGTTGAACTGTATTGTTTCTCCGCCTATGATTTCTACTGCCGCCACGTCACCCGTCAGCGAGAATGCAGTTTCAAGCGAATCCGAAAGTCTCTTTGCTACGCCATCACGTATAATAAGACGGTCAACCACAACCTCAATTGTATATTTGAAGGTCTTTTTCAAGTCCGGTACTTCCGATAAGTCGTACTGCTCGCCGTTTATCTTAACTCTTACAAAGCCGTTTTTCTTGGCGTGCTCAAATACCTTTTTATGCTCGCCCTTTTTACCTCTGACTACGGGTGCAAGTATCTGAATTCTCGAGCTCTCTTCAAGCTCAAGCACACGGTCTACCACCTGGTCAATGCTCTGCTTCTTTACTTCCTTTCCGCATTTTGGACAATGCGGTGTTCCCACTCTTGCATAGAGCAAACGCAAATAGTCATAAATCTCCGTTACTGTTCCCACCGTTGAACGTGGGTTTTTTGAGGTTGTTTTCTGGTCGATGCTTATCGCCGGTGATAAGCCCTCGATATAGTCAACATCCGGCTTATCCATCTGCCCCAAAAACATTCTTGCATACGACGAAAGCGACTCAACATACCGTCTTTGTCCTTCAGCATATATCGTGTCAAATGCAAGAGAGGATTTTCCTGAACCCGAAAGTCCCGTCATTACAACAAGCTTTTCTCTTGGTATTTCAAGAGAAAGGTTCTTTAGGTTGTGAACTCTTGCACCCTGTATCTTTATATTTTTCTCCATTTTTGCTCCTTATTGCAAATATACACTGCCCGAATTATCATATCTTTTTAAAAGCTCTGCCTTCTGCACAGCTACACGTCTGAAATCCTCTGCCATTGAAAGCTCGAAAATTCTTTCAAACATCGGATTTGCAGTATATATAAGCTCTGCCTCGTTGATTATTTCCATTCTGTCTGCTTCACAATATTCACGTATATCAATTACTACTGTGTTTTTTTGAAGCACCTCGCTCAGAAGCATTTCTGTCTCCGATACTACCGCAAAATCCATATTGGTATCGCAAAAGCAGACAAATTCATTCTGATAATCATCCTCAAGCAGATATAATACCGGTGTCAGTATATGCTCTGTTATAATTTCTATCGCTTTTTGCTTTAATTCTGTATTCATTTATTCATTTCCTTTTCAAGCATTCTGATTCTGTCACGAAGCTCTGCCGCACGCTCGAATTCAAGCTCCTCTGCCGCACTCATCATTTCAACCTGTAAGCCGGCTATCATTCTTTCATAGTCCTTATATGTGAGCTTCGGCTTTTCGCTGTCCTCTACCGCCTTCATTGACTCAATCACGTCACGTATATCCTTCTTGACTGTATGCGGCACAATTCCGTGCTCATCATTATAACGCTTCTGAATTGTGCGTCTGCGTTCAGTTTCATCAATTGCACGCTGCATTGAGCCTGTAATTGTGTCAGCATACAGTATTACCTTACCCTCACTGTTACGTGCTGCACGGCCTATTGTCTGGATAAGTGACATTTCACTTCTTAAGAAGCCTTCCTTATCTGCATCAAGAATTGCAACGAGTGCCACCTCCGGAATGTCAAGACCTTCTCTTAAAAGGTTGATTCCGACAAGCACGTCATATTTGCCCATTCTTAAATCCTTGATAATTTCCGCACGTTCGATTGTCGTAATATCTGAGTGCATATAGGTTACGCTTACTCCTACACCCTTTAAATACTCCGTCAGATCCTCTGCCATTTTCTTGGTCAGCGTTGTTACAAGTGTTCTGAAGCCCTTTTCGGTGCGTTCATTTATCTCGTTTAACAAGTCATCAATCTGATAAAGTGTCGGTCGGATGAATATTTCAGGGTCTAAAAGTCCCGTTGGACGGATTACCTGCTCGGCTACCGTTGTTGCGTGCTCTGCCTCGTATACAGACGGAGTTGCGGAGGTGAATATCACCTGATTTAAACGTTCCTCAAATTCGTCAAATTTAAGCGGTCTGTTATCCGCCGCACTCGGCAGACGGAAGCCGTATTTTATAAGCGTTTCCTTTCTTGCCCTGTCACCGTTATACATTCCTCTCACCTGTGGAACTGTTACGTGTGACTCGTCGATTATCATAAGATAATCCTCAGGCATATAGTCAAGCAAGGTAAATGGTGCACTGCCCTTTTCACGCCCGCTTATATGGCGTGAATAGTTCTCTATTCCCTGGCAAAAGCCGATTTCCTGCATCATTTCAAGGTCATAGCGGGTACGCTGTTCAATTCTCTGTGCTTCCACAAGCATATCACGTTCCTTGAAATATTTTACCTGCTCCTCCATTTCAAGCTCAATCGCCGCCATTGCAAGCCGCATCTTGTCACCCGTTGTAACATAATGCGATGCCGGAGTTATTACTGCGTGCTGACGTGTACCGATGATTTCGCCCGTTACTACATTAACCTCACATATGCGGTCAATTTCATCGCCGAAAAACTCTACTCTTATTGCGTTTTCTCCGTTATTTGACGGAAATATTTCCACCACGTCACCACGCACTCTGAACTTGTTACGCACGAAATTTATATCGTTTCGCTCATACTGCATCGCAACAAGCCATGCAAGCATTTCGTCACGGTCCTTTTCCATTCCCACACGAAGGCTGAGCATCAGATTTTTATAGTCCTCCGGGTCACCCAGGCCGTATATGCACGAAACGGATGATACAATAATAACATCCCTGCGTTCTAAAAGTGCAAAGGTGGCACTGTGACGGAGCTTATCAAGCTCCTCGTTTGTCATTGAATTCTTTTCTATAAAGGTATCAGTCTGCGGAATGTACGCCTCCGGCTGATAATAGTCGTAATAGCTGACGAAAAACTCTACACAGTTGTTCGGAAAGAATTCCTTGAACTCACTGCAAAGCTGTGCAGCAAGGGTTTTGTTATGTGCAAGCACTATTGTCGGGCGGTTTACCTGAGCAATGATATTTGCCATTGTAAACGTCTTTCCCGAGCCCGTCACACCGAGAAGCGTCTGAAACTTTTCGCCCTTATTCAAGCCATCCACAAGCGTAGCAATTGCCTTCGGCTGGTCACCTGACGGTTTATATTCTGAAACAAGCTCAAATCTGTCCATATGCCTCTCCTTTACCCTTGTATTTTTCTCACATTAGTATACCACAAATCAAATTTAATTGCAATAGCTTTTGCAAACATTTTTTCGTTATACATAAATTTACAAAAGAACGGATGTTGTTCTTTCACAACATCCGTCAATTATTATTTTGCGTTTATCTCTGCCGCCTTTAAAGTATTCTTCATAAGCATTGCAATTGTCATCGGTCCTACGCCGCCCGGTACGGGAGTAATAGCTCCTGCCACCTTTTCGGCACTCTCAAATTCAACGTCACCTACAAGCTTCTTCGGTGCAATTCTGTTGATACCAACGTCAATTACAACTGCACCCTCCTTAATCATATCGCCCTTGATAAAGTTCGGGATACCCACCGCCGCAACAAGAATATCTGCATTCTTTGTCTTTTCGGCTAAGTCAGCAGTCCTTGAATGGCAGATTGTAACTGTACCGTTCTGATGCAAAAGAAGCATTGACATTGGCTTTCCTACAATATTACTTCTGCCTACAACCACACATTCCTTACCGCATACGTCAATTCCACTTTCCTTGATAAGCTCCATAACGCCTGCCGGAGTACACGGCACGAAATCATAGTCGCCTGTCATAATCTTACCCACATTCACCGGGTGGAATGCGTCAACGTCCTTCTTCGGATTGATTGCGTTGATGATTGCCTGCTCATTGATATGCTTCGGAACAGGTAACTGACATAAAATTCCTGATACCTTATCATCGTTGTTAAGCTCATCAATAAGCTTCAACAGCTCCTCCTCAGTCGTCTCGGCAGGAAGAGCATATTCATATGAATCAATTCCGCAGTATTCACAAGCAAGCTTTTTATTGTTTACATAAACCTTACTTGCAGGATCATCGCCCACGATGATTACTGCCAGACCTACGTTTATTCCCTTTTCCTTCATTTTTGCCACTTCTGCCTTCAGCTCGTCCTTTATTCTTGCTGAAACCTCTTTGCCCATTAACAGCTAAGTCGGAGGCCAAGCGGTCTTAGGAAGACAA
>JAZQHZ010000353.1:0-10810 GCA_045540855.1 Clostridia bacterium | reverse complement strand
TACCATCTTCCCTGTGAGCTCTTACCTCACATTTCCACACTTACTCAGAGGCCTTATTTGCGGATAGGTCGGTTGATGTGACGGATGCCGCGTACGTTGGTACGCAATTCCGGCACAGAAACCGAGATATCCCAAAGAAGGGCTTTGAGCGTGTATTTTCTGTTGCACTTTCCCTGGGGTCACCTCCGCCGGCCGCTAGCCGGTATCCTGCCCTGCGAAGCCCGGACTTTCCTCAGAAATTTCTTTCCGCAACCGTCTGACTTACTCATTATAAGCAAAAGGAATGATGCTAAGCATCATTCCTTATTATAGCACAAGCTTATTTTTTTGTCAATATCACGAGTACGATTTAATTTTCGCCTTGTTTATATACATCGCATCGTCTGCACGCTTGAATACATCACGGTAGCATATGTCTTTTTGAGGATTATACATCGCACCACCGCAGGCAATTGAAATCTTTAACAGCGGATCTGATATGTATTCATTGCGGGCAATCACAAGCTTGTCAAGCTTGTTCATATATTCCTCATAATCTTCGCTCTTTTCATTTGAAAGAATTACCACAAATTCGTCTCCGCCCATACGGTAAGTGTTTTCCTTGGAGAACACTTCGCAGAGAATATATGCAGTATTCTTGATAAGTCTGTCACCCTCGTCGTGACCGTAGGTATCGTTCACAGTCTTAAGCCCGTTTATATCCGCTACTATGACCGCAAACTCTGCGTCCTTCTCCTGTATCTTTTTATCAAGCTGCTTCACATCGTTAAGATACGATGCGTTACTCTTGACCTCAGTAAGCGTATCTGTATATGCAATACCGTTTATGTAGTCTATATATTCCTTAAGATAATTTACCGTCAGTCGCAGGCTGTTTGCCAGCTCACCAACCTCGTCACGGCTTTTTACCTTAACATCAATGTTCAGATCACCCTCAATAACCCTTTGTGCTGATTTGTTAAGCTCTCTGATAGGCTTAACAAAGCTTCTTGCACACCACGTCATAAGAATGAAGAATATTATAAGTACAATACACATAACAGCAATCTTATGTGTCATAAGATCCCAGATTTCAGCATTGATTTCCTCTGACGGTGCAGTTATAAACAGACACATTCCGTTTGTAAGCACCTTGCCGGACATTTTTTTGTCCTTGCCGTTTCGGGTGTAGTCAATGATATCCTCAGTATGCTCGCCTCGTACAACCTCCATTATCTTCTTTTCAAGTGTCTCGTCCTGAACGGTCGAGCCGAATTCGTGGTCGTGATGGTGCATCATTCGTCCCTGATGGTCAACCAGGAAGGCATAGCCTGTATTGTATACACTGATAGCATCAATTTCACGTGTTATGCAGTCAAAATCAATGTCCATACCCGCTACACCGATAAAGCTGCCGTCCTTATACAGCGGAATAACGTATGAAATCATATTTATGTTGATATTCCTGTTGTAATACGGCTCCATCCAAGTAGGCTCACCGTTAGCTTTGGGAATATAGTACCATCCGACATGCTCCACATCGTCAGAGCTGTATTTTGTTATATCGGTCAGCTCGGCTACTTTAAATTCGCCGCCGTGACTGTCTTTTACATAGAACAAGCCTTCTGACATCGCTGTTATTTCGGGTGCATATCTTATATACACCGCTCTTACGTCCAGAACATTATTCGCCGCATTAATCATCACCTTTTCAAGGTCCTTTGTGAAGATGTCTCTGCGTTCCTTTTCAACAATTGTTGCAATGTTTTCAGCATTGTCAATTGCATAGTCTGCAATAGTTTCTGTACCCTGCACAACACTGTCAAGCATCCGGTTTATTATAGCGACATCCTTGTCAGCAGTGAGCTCTATAATAGTTTCCGAATCCTTTTTGAGGTTGGCAACTGCAAACCACAGCCCCAAGCCGCCTATAAGCACTGAGGAAAGGAAAATTCCTGTCATCATCAGTACAATAAGCTTTGTCTGTATGCTTCTCATATCTCGTCAGCTCCTTAGTTGCTGTAATTTTCTAAAAAATCTCCATATATAATTATACCACACTTTTGATGTGTCGGCGAAGTTTTTTTCTGAAACTCTCCACAAAATTCACCTGCGTTTTTTGTGTAATGTGTCAATGATTTGCAAATTATCCCAAAAAAACGCAAAAAGAAGCTGTGCCCTGATACACATCTCAAAAGTACGGCACTTTCAGAAATACATATCATAACACAGCCTCAAAATTCTATCAAAGATTTTCATCCAATTATCAAAAAAACATTATACATCAAGCATAACTGCGCCCTGCATTGCTGATGAAACAAGCTTTGAATATCTTCTTAAATATCCCGTCTTAACCTTGGGCTCATTCGGTGTCCAGCCTTCCTTACGCTTTGCCAGTTCCTCGTCTGAAACCTCAAAATCAAGCACTCCGTTTACGATGTCGATTGAGATTATATCGCCGTCCTTAACGAATGCAATCGGGCCGCCTTCAACAGCCTCCGGCGAAACGTGTCCGATTGCCGCACCTCTTGTTGCACCTGAGAAACGTCCGTCTGTGATTAAGGCTACGTCCTTATCAAGTCCCATACCGCAGATTGCCGAGGTCGGTGAAAGCATTTCTCTCATACCAGGACCGCCCTTTGGTCCCTCGTAACGGATAACCACAACGTCACCCTTCACAATCTTGCCCTTGTAAATTGCGTCAATTGCCTCTTCCTCACTCTCGAATACCTTCGCAGGACCCTTATGTACAAGCATTTCCTTTGCAACTGCACTTCTCTTTACAACCGAGCCGTCAACTGCCAGATTACCCTTTAACACCGCAATACCGCCTGTGAGTGAATACGGATTGTCAATCGGTCTGATTACTGTGTAATCCTTAACACTGTGTCCTTCGATATTCTCACCCTGTGTCTTGCCTGTTGCAGTGATTGTATCAAGCTTTAATAAGCCCTTCTTTGAAAGCTCGTTCATTACTGCCGTCACACCGCCTGCCGCATATAAATCCTGCACGTGGTGGTCACCTGCCGGTGCGAGGTGACAGAGATTCGGTGTCTTTTCGCTTATCTCGTTTGCAAAATCAAGGTTGAACGGTGAGAGTGCCTCGTGAGCGATTGCCGGTAAGTGGAGCATTGAATTTGTTGAGCAACCAAGTGCCATATCAACCGTAAGTGCATTATAGATTGCATCCGGTGTCATAATATCACGCGGCTTGATATCCTTTGCAAGCAGCTCCATAATCTTCATACCTGTATGCTTTGCAAGTCTTATTCTCTCCGAATATACCGCCGGAATTGTGCCGTTGCCCGGAAGTGCCATACCCAGTACCTCTGATAAGCAGTTCATTGAGTTTGCAGTAAACATACCTGAGCAAGAACCACACGACGGACAAGCCGCCTCCTCAAGTCCCTTTAAGCCCTCTTCATCAATTGTGCCCGCCTTGAATGCACCTACTGCCTCGAAAGCAGTGTTCAAGTCACGGTACTTGCCTTCGTAATTCATCGAAAGCATCGGGCCGCCCGATACCAATATAGCCGGCTTATTAAGTCTTGCCGCCGCAATTAACATACCCGGCACAATCTTATCACAGTTCGGGATAAGCACAAGTGCATCAAATGCGTGCGCCAGCGTCATTGCCTCGATTGAGTCTGCGATAAGCTCACGTGTGGCAAGTGAATACTTCATTCCGATATGTCCCATTGCAATACCGTCACATACGCCGATTGCCGGGAACTCTATGGGAGTACCGCCTGCAAGTCTTATTCCTGCCTTAACTGCCTCTGCAATTTTATCTAAGTGAGTGTGACCGGGAATGATTTCATTCTTTGCACTTACCACTCCTATAATCGGTCTCTCAATTTCCTCGTCTGTAAGACCTAATGCCTTTAATAACGAACGGTGCGGAGTTTTTTCTACACCCTTTTTTATTAAATCACTGTACATTTCTTATTCCTCCTAATCAGCTTATCAAGCTGAGCAATATATTATTGTTATATAAATTTTTAACTAAGTAAGTATTGTTTATCACAATATCCCACTGCGACTGCGGCTCAATATAAAGCGTCGCAATTCCAAGCACGATATAGAGGATAAACATAATATTTATAAATCCCATCACCATTCCCAGAAGCTTATTCACACCGTTAATTATGGGCAGCTTTGCAACGAGATTTAATATTCTGAAAGCTATTGATAAAAGTATGCGGATTAATATGAACAGTATAAGTCCCACCGCAATTTTTATTACTGTCAGAGCAACTGTGCCTGCAAGCGAAAGTACCGCCGCAGTGAAATCCTCACCCATCTGTGCCACAGTCTGTGCAGGAATAAATGCCGCAGGAATATTCGTCGCTTCCGATATTGCTTCGGGCGTAAAAACATCTATATTACTCTTAACAAGGCTGTTTTCAACCGTTTCAGTAATATTTGTCACTATTCCCTGCACATTATCCGTAGTCATTGCCCAGTCCGTCACCGGCTTTATAAGCACCATTACAAGTATAAGCGTAAGTATCCACGCCGCAACCTTCCACAGCATCTTTACAAAGCCCTTTCTTCTGCCCTCAAGCACCGCCAGAACAATCAAAACAAGTGCGACAATGTCTAAAACTATCGAGCTCACCATACTACTCCCTTCATCTTCACCATAGATATACTGTTGGAATAGATTACCATAAAGGTGCTTTCATCAACCATAACAAGCCCCTGCACATCCATTGCAGCAGTGTACTTATACGGGATTCTTGCACCGAGCTTTGACATAAATATTTCTCTGTCAACGTTATACATTATATTTCCGTCGTGCACAAGTGCATAGTCCGGGATTTTACGTGATGAAACTGTGTTTTTAAGCTTTCCGTTCTTGTTATACACATTCATCATCGGCACACTTGTTCCGGTAAAGAGCATCAGCTTGTCGCCGTTATCGTCAATCATTGATGCACTGAGCTCCGTTTCGCCAAAGCCAAGATTATATAAAATCTTACCCGATATATTCATTCCTATCAGAGCAGTGTCAGCAAATACGCTTAAATTATCGCCCTTGAAATCCACGTTATAGATAATGGAATTGTCAAAGATTTGCTGTGCATAGCTGTCGGGCTTCTGTATATTAAAGAGATATACTCCTGCCCTTACGGTGGAATCGGTATTAAGCAATGCCGCCGCCACTCTTCTTGAATCTGCTGAAATATCGGCAGACATAATCGAAGAGCTTCCCGACGACCACGCAAACGCATTATCGCCACGCTTGTTATATACGTATATCGCACCCTTATATCCTGTTTTTTCGGTTATAAGGATAACGTCACCCTTTGCACTTACATTTGCACCGAGAATATTATTCTCTGCACTCTTTTCATATATCTCCTCTTCACCGCAAAAAAGTGCAAATCTCACTCCGCCCTTCTGGGCAAGCACGTAATAATCGCCCTCTGTTTTAAGAATAGGATTTGTTATGGAAATATTCTTTTCCCATATCTTTTCGCCCTTCTTGTCGATAAAGCATAAATAATTCGTCTTTGCACAGATTACACCGTCTCTGTATCTTGCAAACTCCGATGTCGCCGCACCGTCAAAGGTAATCATAACATCGTTTGATACGTCGGTACGGTACTGTGTTATCTCCTCCTGCACAGGCTTCTGTATTTCTTTATACTCAATGTCGCCGTGCTTCTGCGGTGAGCTTTGCTCACTTTCCTTTGTTTTAGTGAGGTCAATTCCCATATTATCCATCAGCTGCAATGCATTCGTGGTGAAATTGCCTCTGTATGTCTTAATAGCAGGTATATCTGAGGTCATAACGAAAATAATCACTGCCAGCACTGCCAGAAGCGGCACAAGCCATTTTAAAATCGGCTTTATCATCGGTGCTATAAGTCTGTCATCGCCGTCATCGTCTATATCCGTCTCAAAGTCCTCGTCCTCATATTCCGGCTCATCCATATCCTCGGTGTATTCACCGAATTCCGGCTCCTCCTGAGTCTCCTCTTCCTGTGCAACTTCAGGTATCTCCTCTGCAATATCCTCTGTATCGGTATTGCTTTCTTCATCGCCGTAGTCTATCATATCCTTGAAGATATCCTCATCCATCAATAATACACCTCCTTTAAGCATAAGCCGTGTGCCGGTGCAGTTATCCCTGCCCTTTCACGGCATTTCGATTCTATTATCTCTTCCATTTTATCATCGTCTATTTTGCCACTGCCCACATAAGCAAGCGTTCCGGCAATTATTCTTACCATATTATATAAAAACCCGTTTCCGCAAACGTCAATCGTTATCATATCGCCGTTTTTTTTCACGTCAAGCGAATATATTTCCCTTACGGTGGTTTTTACCGTAAATCCGCTTGAGGCAAAGCCTATAAAATCGTGCTCGCCGATAAATGCCCTTGCCGCATTTTTCATAGCAGCAATGTCAAGTGCATACTTGTACTGCCACGAATATCTCCCGAAAAACGCATCCGGAATATCCGAATTGTATATCCGATACACATACCGCTTCGCCTTTGCAGAGCGGTTTGAATTGAAATCATCACTGACGATTTCCGCATTTTTGCACACTATATCCTGCGGCAGATAGGTATTTAAGGCGTAGGGATAACGCTCAACGGGAATCTGCGAATTTGTATGAAAATTACATGCATAGCTCATTGCGTGAACTCCGGAATCGGTACGTCCACAGCCCGTAAGCTTCACAGCCTCGCCCGTAATCCTTTCAAGAGCCTTTGTCAGCTCACTCTCAACCGTTATATCCTCAGCCTGAATCTGCCAGCCGTGATATGCTGTCCCGTCATACTGAATTGTTAGCTTTATATTCATTATATCATTACTTCCACTGAATTTCAACCTGTATTACAAAATTATAACCGCCGCCGATACCGCAAGCATAACTGCCGCCGCCAATGCATCAGCTTTATTGGCACGCACTTCCTTCATACGTGTACGCTCCGCACCGTTATAGCAGCGTGCATCCATCGCAATTGCAAGGTCGTCCGCCCTTTTGAATGAGCTTATAAGTAGCGGAATTATAACCGGTGCCATTGCCCTTGCACGTTTGAATATTCCTCCGCTTTCCATATCAGCTCCACGTGAGCGCTGTGCTTTCATAATTCTGTCCGTCTCGTCTGCGATTGTAGGAATAAACCGCAGTGCAATCGACATCATCATCGCAATTTCGTGCGAGGGAATATGTATTTTATCAAGCGGACGCAATATTTTTTCTATTCCGTCCGTAAGTGCTATCGGAGTTGTTGTAAGTGTAAGAAGCGAGGTTGTGACTATAAGTAAAATCAGCCTCACAGCCAGCTTTACCGCCTCAATCACTCCTTCATAAGTTGCCGTAAACGAAAGGAATGTGAACATTTCCTTTCCCGGCACGAGAAATATATTGAACACCGATGCAAAAATCAATAGCCAGATAAGCGGCTTTATGCCCTTTAGCATCAGCCTAACCGAAATTTTACTGATAAGAATAATCAGAAGTGTGAAAAGAATATACACTGCATACGACAATGGCGATGACAGCCAGAACAGCGTCAGAGCATATATAATCGTAAGCACTATTTTCACCCACGGTGCCATTTTGTGCAGCACAGTCGTGCCGTGAACATAGCGTCCTATTGTTATATCCTTAAACATTCAACTCTCTCCTGATATACTCTGCCGCCTCGCCGACATCTGTAATACCTGCGGGCAGGTCAAAGCCCTTTTTCTTTAATTTCATACAAAGTGCGGTAATCTGCGGCACGTCAAGTCCGGCTTTTTCAAGCTCGTCACTGCGTGAAAATACCTCTTTCACGCCTCCCGTCATCAGTACTCTGCCCTGATTCAATACCACAACATTATCTGCCGTTTTTGCGACCTCGTCCATAGAATGTGATACGAAAATCACCGTCATTCCTTCGCCGTTAAGCCGCTTTATAAGTGCAAGCATTTCCTGCACGCCCTCGGGGTCAAGCCCTGCGGTGGGTTCGTCTAAAATCAGAATTTCAGGCTTCATCGCAAGCACTCCGGCAATTGCCGCACGCCGCTTTTCGCCGCCCGATAATTCAAACGGAGACTTTTTAAGCACCGCCTCATCAAGCCCCACCAAAGATATTGCATATTTCACACGCTTTGATATTTCAGCTCTGCCAAGCCCCATATTGTGCGGTCCGAAAGCAATGTCCCGTTCAACACTCTCCTCAAAGAGCTGATGCTCGGGATACTGAAAAACCAGTCCCACACGAAAACGCAGTTTTTGCAGATTGCATCCGGAAACGTCCTCATTCCCGACTATGACTCTGCCTGTATCGCATTTTTCAAGCCCGTTTATAAGCTGAATAAGGGTTGATTTTCCGCTTCCCGTATGCCCGATTACCGCTGTAATTTTCCCTTCGGGAATTTGCAGTGTAACGTCATACAGGGCATGAGTTCTGTCGCTGAACCCGTTTTTATATGTATAGTTTACATTTTCAAATTTTATCATTTTTGATTTTCACCAATTCATCAAGCATTTCGTCAACACTCAGAATTTTTTCCGAAATGTCAACACCGCTTTCTCTGAGCAATGCCGAAAGCTGCGCCATCAACGGCACATCAAGCCCTGAAAGCTTTAACAGCTTAGTCTGTGCGAACACCTCTGAAGGTGTAGCGTCAAGTGCAATTGTGCCGTTATCCATCACTATCACACGCTCTGCCATAGCCGCCTCTTCCATATGATGCGTTATATGTATAACTGTTGTGCCGGCATTATTTATGCGGTGAATCGCCTCCATCACCTCACGCCTGCCCTTCGGGTCAAGCATAGCGGTTGCCTCGTCAAGAATTATTATTTCGGGCTGCATTGCAATCACGCCCGCAATTGCCACCCTCTGCTTCTCGCCGCCTGAAAGATTTGCCGTAGGGCGAAGTGCCATATCTGACATTCCGACCGTTTCAAGGCTTTCATCCACTCTTTTGCGGATTTCCTCAGGCTCAACTCCGAGATTTTCAGGTGCAAATGCCACCTCATCCTCCACAAGCGATGCCACCATCTGATTATCGGGATTCTGAAACACCATTCCGGCACGCTTACGGATTTCAAACGGATTTTTCCTCGTGTCAAAGCCGCACACCACTACACTGCCGCAAGAAGGCAGATTCAAGGCATTGAAATGCCGTGCAAGTGTGGATTTGCCACTGCCGTTACGTCCGACTATTGCAATAAATTCACCCTTTTTAACCGATAAATTCAAGCCGTCAAGAACGTTTCTTTCACCGTCATAGCTGAAGGTGAGATTTTTTACTTCTATTATGTTCATTTTCTGATTCCTATATAGCAAGATGCAACGAGCCTTCTCTGAGTAAAATGCTCTAAGCAGGTTGCTTTCATATGGGACGCCGACGTATGAGTATACTTCAAGTCCCATAGGGAAGCAAGATGCAACGAGCATTTTACTCAGACCAACGTCCGCTGATACCGCAAGGCAATACCAATCCGCTTGCACTCATCGGTAAACCGATTTCGTCTGCTGTAACAGTGCCGCCGTACTTACGCTGCATTGTTAAGGTGAGTACGTTTGAAAGGATTGTTTCGGTAAGTCCTGTTGTGTAGCAATTTATAAGGAAGAAAAGCGGCTTGTCTGATAAAATTTTCATACAATCCGAAATCAAGGGATAAAGCTGATCCTCAATCTTCCATAATTCTCCCGAAGGGCCTCTGCCGTATGAGGGCGGGTCCATTATAATCGCATCATACTGCTTTCCGCGTCTGATTTCACGCTGAACGAATTTCACAACGTCGTCGACGATATAGCGTACCGGCTTATCCTGCAAGCCTGATGAAATCACGTTTTCCTTTGCCCAGGTAACCATACCCTTCGAGGCATCAACGTGACACACGCTTGCTCCTGCGGCAAGTGCCGCAACAGTTGCACCGCCGGTGTAGGCAAAAAGGTTAAGCACTCTTATTTCACGTCCGGCATTTTTAATGAGCTCCGAGAACCAGTCCCAGTTAACTGCCTGTTCAGGGAAAAGTCCGGTATGCTTGAAGCCCATCGGCTTGATGTTAAAGGTAAGGTCACGATAGTTAACCGTCCAGCGTTCGGGTAATTTTTTGAGATACTGCCAGTTACCGCCACCCGATGATGAACGGTGATACCACGCATCTGATTTATCCCAAAGCTTCTTTTCCGCCTTCATTTCCCAGATAGCCTGCGGGTCAGGGCGGCGAAGCAGGTATTTTCCCCAGTATTCGAGCTTTTCACCGCCGGCACTGTCGATAAGGCTGTAATCCTCCCATTTATCTGCAAGATACATTATCTTTCCTCCGTTAGTTTATACGTATTCAATTTATTATATCACTTTTTGCGACTGCTTACAAGAGGAAATTTGAAAATATTTAATAAATTTAGGTTTGGCGTTCTGACAATTCACAATTCACGATTATGCTGACGCGCAATTGTTTGCGTTTCAAATTTGGGTTTATCGGGACGTTGTTAATGCAGTGCATCGGGACTTTGTCCCCTGCTTATGCAGTGCTTATTGTAATGCAGTTGGTACCCCTACTTACTTTTCTACCTACAGCAGTAGAAAAGTAAGCAAAAGACTGCCGTTTAAGGGGAAAACATTTTAAAAGATGTTTTCCCCTTAAAAATCCCCTTTCTCTTTGCCCAGCCGTTACGGCGGGATGAAACCCGATGCCGGACAAGAGTAATTTTGTTGGGTTTGTTTTTGGCAATTTGTGGGTTACGTTTGCAAATTTAAACTGCACCAATGCAAAGGAACTAATTAAAATCTGCAGATGGTTCCATCTCGCTTGGAGGGTGCACTCTTTTGAGCGAGCGTCAGCAAGGGAGATTTTCAAGAGG
>JAZQHZ010000352.1:0-1662 GCA_045540855.1 Clostridia bacterium | reverse complement strand
CGACTATGATTATCGGTCTTACGATTGTGGCTTTCGGTACGAGTGCACCGGAATTATCAGTAAGTATCAGTGCCGCTCTTAAGGAGAGTAATGCAATTGCATTGGGAAATGTAGTAGGCTCGAATATGGTTAACCTGCTCTTTATTGCGGGAATTTCAGCGCTGATTACACCGTATGCAATACAGAAAACTATGATAAGACGAGATTATCCATTTTCTGTGCTTGTAGCCGCAGTACTCTTTATTGTAGGCTATGATATGGAAATTACCCGTATGGACGGACTTATCTTACTTGCATTCTTCATTATATTTATGTACTGCCAGGTGATGGATTCATTAACCTCACGTGCACAGCAGGAGGAAGAAGAGGGAGAAAAGCCGTCAATATTAAAGAGTATTTTAATGACGGTTGTAGGTCTTATTGCGGTAGTATGGGGCGGTGACAGCGTAGTTGACAGTGCAACAGAAATTGCAAGAATGTTTGGTATGAGCGAGACCTTTATCGGACTCACAATCATTGCGATAGGCACATCGTTGCCGGAAATGGTTACAAGCATTGTGGCGGCAAGAAAGGGCGAGAGTGATATTGCAATAGGAAACGTAGTTGGCTCGAATATATTCAACATCCTGCTCATCATAGGTGTATCGTCATCAATCACAGCAATTCCGGTAGAGCCGGCAATGATTGCAGATATGGCAATCTTAATTTCAGTAAGCATTCTGTGCTTCATTCCTATGGCAGTGCAGAAGAAGCTCACAAGACCGGCAGGTCTTGTAATGGTACTGATGTATTGTGCATATACTGCGTATTTGTTTATCAGATAAAATTATCGACGTGATATAATCAGAGAGGGGTGGGGAAATGAAGAGAATTATCAGCATAATAATTGTTTTGATAGTATTAATGTGTTTACCGTATTGGATTAATGATTTTGCGTATAATAAATTCAAAAATGAAGTTGCGGATAATGTTTCTTTGGTTTCAGAAGTAAAACCTCTGGAAATTATCAGCGGTTGTGGCAATACAAGCGGCACAGGAAATCATACCGATTTATGGGCAGGTGTGCTGATTGAAACACAATTATCACAAGAAGAGCTTAATGCTGCATTTGCAGATGCGTATAATATACAGGATACAAAAAAATCCGGAGAGACTACGCTGAGTATGAAGATTTTTAATAAAACCTTTTCTGCGGTAAACAAGGATGAAACAAAGAATTATTTCATTCTTGAATTTGCTGAAGGTGCACCGTGCTCGGCGTTGGATTTACGTGGACATTAATTTTTGTGATAAATTTGAATTTATCGGGATGGTTGCACTCGCCCAAACGATTCAAACGGGCTCTGCCCCAAGACGTTCAGCTTTAATTGCTTGCAACGTATATCCCCGGTTCTTTTTCTGTCATCAGCAACAGAAAAAGAACGAAAAAGAGTGCCGTTCAAGAGGGAATTCCCTCTTGAAAATCTTCCTTTAAATAGTGCAGCGGCAGGCAATGCCTGCATACGAAGGTGTCGTGGAAATTTGCAAGAGGGTGCAGTTTAAATTTGCAAACACAACTCACAAATTGCAATGTTTGAATTGCAAACGATTCAGCGCCAGCGTAATTGTGAATTGTGAATCGTGAATTGTGAATTGGCGGAACGATAAACCCAAATTTATTCC
>JAZQHZ010000351.1:0-3881 GCA_045540855.1 Clostridia bacterium | reverse complement strand
AAATTATGGATTGTAGGGGCTGATGCCCTCATCAGCCCGCAAAATTACACCGAATTTGCCCATTGTTATGCCGTTGGCATAACAATGGCGGGACGTTGAAGGCAACGTCCCCTACACCTGTCATTTAAATTTGGTGGAACGCTAAACATTAATTAACCATACAAATCAAGAATAAAAGGTATAAAACCATCATAATAAATTTTACGGAAGGAGAAAAATTAGTGAAAATTTATCAGCTGATATACACATCGGTACAGCATAGCCTGTCCGATACTGAGCTTGGTCTGGAAAATCAGCCGGGTATGCGTGTCTGGTCGTGCTCGCAGGGTATTACCAGGGATAATATTTCGGAGATTATCAAATTCTCAAACTATCGCTTACCTAAAAACAACGACGTTGTTTTTTCCGAAATAATCGGTGACCCGGAGGTGCCGACACAGTTCCCGAAGATTTTCAGAACCATACATCTCTCGGACGGCAGATATGCGGCAATTCAGTCGGTATTTGCAGGTGTTGACCACCAGGGCGAGGCACGTAACTTCTTTGCACACGCACTTGTGTTTGACGAGATTGACGAGAATTTCTTCCCGGAAAGCTATTGCGACAGCCCGCTTTTCAAAACTCACCTCACAACCCACGAGGCGGAAAAGCAGCTTGTGCATTACCTGCCGGTAGTAGAGGATGCAAAGCCATTCGAGGCGAGCGAAAAGGAAATTCGTCTCTTTATTGACCTTCACCGCAGTGAGCTTTCATACCTCATCAAGCAGGCGATGATAGTGCTTAAATCGGACACACTCACACACCTTTGCATTTCGACAGAGAGTGAATTTTTAACAAGAAGCTATCTTGTGGCATTGAAATATATGCTCCCGCGTGACCTTGAATATCATACCGGAATTTCGACGTATAATGTATATATCCCGTCGGATAAGCAGAATCAGATTATCTTTAACGGTACAATAGCCGGTAAGAACAACATCACAAAGGAAGCAATTGAAGCACGTACAAACTGCGTATTCATTGATATGGAAAAGCTCAATATGGCAGATAACGAGCTTTCGCCGCTTTTTGATTTCTCACTTGACGAATTGAGAGGCGAATACGCAAAGTACAATTTCAGAAGCGTACACGCACTTGAGGACTGGCTTGATACGAAGAAAAACGAAAATCAGCCGGGTATGGGTGCAAGACTTTTAAAGCTCAAGGCTTCGGGCGGAAACGAGTGCTTCACAACACGTGCGCTTGAGCTCTATGACCGCATCAGCGAGGATGCTATGAAGGGCGTGCGTTTTGAGATTTGCAAGGTTATGTTTGATAACTGTGCACTTTTCGGCAAGAATTTAAAGAGCATTACCGATAACTATATCACAATGTGTCTCACAAAGCTCTGTAAGGGCGAGGCATATGAGATAGAGGACTTCCTTCCGCAGGGACCGAACACAAAGCAGCAGGCACAGTTCTTCAAGAACAGAATGGCGGACTATATGGAGATTATCCGCACAAACTTTGACACAATCGGTCAGAGAAACAAGTATCTCCTTATAACGCTTCTTGCACAGATAAAGCATGAGGTGGGCGATAAGAGCTGGCACGAGTTCTTCAAGGAAAGAAAGCAGTATCTTATGCTCTTTACCGAGCTTGCTTCAATAATAATCACAGGCTCAGGTGCAAACGCATTCTCACCGCCGTCTGTATGGACAAAGGAGGAGCTGCACGAGGCAGTGGCATATTTCGATTCGTCGGCTCAGGATGACAATATCAAGCAGAGCTGTCTCAAATACGTGTATTTCCACGAAGAGGTTGACTGGGAAATGTACGGACTTATGCTCACAAAGCATAAGAAAACAAGGGGCGAAGAGGTAAAGGATATGCAGCGTCTCAAGAGAATGCTCGGACGTGTGGGATATATCCCGTTCACCCGCGGCTCGTATATGGATTTAAGGGCTGAGGTAACCTCGGATATGCTTGACAATGCGTCACCGCTGCTCCTGTCAAGACTGCTTTATGCGTACTATCAGTGGCGAGGCACCTACGGCAATCAGGCGAAGGCACAGGAAAAGGCGGAGCGTGTGAGAGCGTTATTGCTCGAAATGCGAAGAACGCAGACAAGCTGTTATAATTATATTATCCCTAAGCTTGCATTGGAAATCGTTGAAGCACCGGGACATTATCACGAGCTTATGGTAAGTGCAGACACTATGCCGGTCAGCTTCTGGAACTGGTTCTTGATGGGCTATTCTCGATGCAAGGAGCAGGACGATAAGATTTTAAATTACACGCACGTATATCACGGCAGCAGAGCAGGGCTTATGAAGCTGCCCAATCTCAGAAAGAGAATGAAGATGGCATTTAAAAATGTAGAATAAGAAAGGAAACACAGGATAATGAAAGAAATGATGAAAAAGGCAGCAGCGCTGGCTGCGGCAGCTTTAATGATATTCTCTGTATCGGTTAATGTATATGCAGAAACAACGCCGAGACCGAAGCCGGGTACGGAAAGTGCTGTAACAGATACTGTAAAGGACGAGGACGAGAAGGATTCAAAGGACTCTAAGGATTCAAAGGCAGAGGAAACTGCCAAGACAACAAAGGCACCGGCAACAACTCAGGCACCGGCTGCACCTGCAACAGGCAAGAACTATACAACAAAGGGCGGAGCATTCCTGTGGTTTTTACTTTCAGTAATTGTAAACACAGCAATCAGCCTTGCAATTGCAAACCGTTTCTATAAGCTCACAAGACGTCAGAACCACGTTCAGGCGGAAATCCGAGCATTAAGACGTGACCTTGAAGAGAAGTTCTTAGGCAATGTAGGCGGATTTGCAGAGTCAAATATTGATATAACAAACACAAATGACGACTATTCAATGGAGCCGGACGGTATCAAGATGACACCTGCTTCAACAGTAAGCGTTGACGAGGAAGAGGGCGATGTTTATAAGCAGTGGGAGGAGCAGTTCGGTGCAAGATACAATCTGAATAAGGAATCGGACGAAGAGGACGAGGTAAGAGTAAGAAAGTATCAGCCACAGCGTGAGGGAGCTTCATCAGAGCGTATGAGCGTAAGAGAAAGAATTGCGGCAAGACGTGCAAAGATGGAGGAAGAAGCAGTAGAGGCAGAGGAAGAGGACTACGAGGAGAATGGCGGTATTTCAGAGAAGCTCAGCAATGTAGGAAACAAAGCAAAGGAATTATTAGGCGGAATTTTCCCGTTTGGTGATGACGACGATGAATAATCTTACAAACGAGCAAATCAATCAGAAATTTTTAAAGCGTGATATTATTCAGCGTTCGATAGAGTTTTTTGTTGCCGAGGTTATAATTTCCCTCATAATTGCATTTCTTGTGAATATGAAAATCATTCCGTCGAACGGAAGGGGATTACTGGTGCTCGGAGCAGGAGTGCTTGTTTATCTCTTTATTATAACAAGAAACTGTTTTGAATATTTCTGGATAGTAAACGACAGAAGAACGTATTTTATTTCGAGCATTCTGTCATACGCACCCGTAATTGTTATAGGGCTTGCTCTGAGCTTTATATCAACAAAAATATATTCGTGGGCATTTTTACCGTATAAATTCCTTATGTTGTTACGAATAGGAAAAATTCCCTCTAATTTACTTATTCATCTGGTGGTATTTATAATAATTGCGTTTATAGGCTTGTTTTTTATACCGACACCTCAGACGGATGAGTGGGATGAGGATTAAGAAAAGCGGCGTCTGCCGCTTTTCAGACCGTCGACAAATTGGTCAGACCACGCATAACGATTAAAGAAAAATATAAAATTAAATATTTATTTTCTTTTGTGAACGACGGGCGTCCCATCGAGGAACGCCCGTCGTTATGCGTTTTTTACGAAAAGAAAGGCTAACGTACC
>JAZQHZ010000350.1:0-7893 GCA_045540855.1 Clostridia bacterium | reverse complement strand
TGGCCTCCGACTTATGTTAATGTTGTTAATATATTTGTTGCCTGTTATAGCAGTTGTTATGGTAGCAGTTGCCAGCAGGAAAAACAAATCACACGTTGAAACAAGGCTTGATAAAATCGGAAAGGTTACGAATATTATACTATTGTTCCCATATGCTATAATTTCTTTTTTTGGATTTATGATGATGATGGCAAGCGAAGGGGCGATGTATGAAGAAAATCAAATAAAAATAATATTGACACAAATTATAATATATATGGGAATGCTTACGTCCGTTATATCAATTCTTAGTATATGTTTATCGTCCTTTTTCAGAAATAAAGGAAAAAGTGTATTGAGCTTTTGTATACAGTTTATGCCTTTGATATGGTTTGCTGTAATTATTATATTAGCAGCTATTGAAGGAAGAATTTAAATATGAAAAAAGTGCGTTGCAAGCTGCAACGCACTTTTCGTATATCCATCAATTACGCCTTTAAGTTAGCCTCTAACTTTGCTAACTCGTCAGCCATCTCTGACGGGAGCATATCGCCGAACTGTGCGAAGTACTCCTTGATATTCTCAACGTCCTCTAACCAAACGTCCTTATCAACTGTTAAGAGTGCCTTGATATCCTCGATGCTCATGTCAAGACCTGTTACATCGATATCCTCCGGCTTCGGAACATAACCGATAGCAACTTCATCAGCGTCAACCTTACCGTCGCAACGGTCGAGAATCCAGAGAAGAACTCTCATGTTGTCGCCGAATCCCGGCCACATGAAGTTACCGTCATCATCCTTACGGAACCAGTTAACATTGAAGATCTTCGGAGCCTTGTCACCAAGCTTCTTACCCATCTCTAACCAGTGGCCCCAGTAAGTTGCCATGTTGTAACCAACGAACGGCTTCATAGCCATCGGGTCACGTCTTACAACACCTACTGCACCTGCTGCAGCTGCTGTTGTCTCTGATGCCATTGTAGCACCAACGAATGTACCGTGCTGCCAGTCTCTTGACTGGTATACGAGCGGAGCACACTTAGCACGTCTGCCGCCGAATACGATAGCTGATACCGGAACACCCTGCGGGTTCTCAAACTCCGGTGAAATGCACGGACAGTTGATAGCCGGTGCTGTAAATCTTGAGTTCGGGTGAGCTAAGTTGTTGCCCTCTGCAACGAACTCCGGACCGTTAACCTGAGCGCCCTTCCACTCTGTAGCGTTTACCGGCGGATTCTTGTCAAGACCTTCCCACCAAACTGTTAAGTCATCGTTGTTAATAGCAACGTTTGTGAAGATTGTGTTCTTCTTTGTTGACTCTAAAGCGTTGAAGTTTGTCTTAACCGAAGTACCCGGTGCAACACCGAAGAAACCAGCCTCCGGGTTGATAGCATATAATCTGCCGTCCGGACCGATGTTGAGCCATGAAATATCATCGCCGACTGTCCAAACCTTGTAGCCCTGCTCCTTTAAATACTCCGGCGGAATAAGCATTGCTAAGTTTGTCTTACCACAAGCTGACGGGAATGCCGCACAGATGTACTTAACCTCGCCCTGCGGGTTCTCAAGACCTAAGATAAGCATATGCTCAGCCATCCAGCCCTGGTTCTTACCTAAGTATGAAGCAATTCTTAATGCGAAGCACTTCTTACCTAATAATACGTTACCGCCGTAACCTGAGTTAACTGACATGATTGTGTTGTCCTGCGGGAACTGTACGATATATCTCTCTTCAGGATCGATGTCCTTCTTAGCATGTAAGCACTTTGTGAACTCAGCATCATCATCAGCTAAAAGATCAGCAACAGCCTTACCAACTCTTGTCATAATAACCATGTTAAGAACAACGTAGATTGAATCTGTAAGCTCAATACCGATCTTTGAGAACGGTGAACCTACCGGACCCATTGAATAGGGGATAACGTACATTGTACGACCCTTCATTGAGCCTGTGTATAAAGCGAAAAGCTTCTCATACATCTTTGACGGCTCCATCCAGTTATTGATCGGGCCTGCCTCGATTTCTGTCGGAGTACAGATAAATGTCCTGTCCTCTACACGAGCAACGTCGTTTACTGCTGTTCTGTGATAGTAACAGCCCGGTAATTTCTCGTCGCTGAGCTTCATCATTTCGCCTGTTGAAACAGCCTCAGCTCTTAAAGCCTCTAACTGCTCCTCGCTTCCGTCGATCCAAACGATGCTGTCCGGCTGACACATAGCGGCCATCTCGTCGATCCAAGCAAGAACATTCTTGTTGTTTGTTAATGCCATTGTTTAATATCCTCCTTGATATGATTACATCCAATATGGTACATAAAGCCATATTCGTGTCTCTATTATATCATAAATCCGAAAATATTACAATCACAATTTTCACGATTTTATTATTTTTAACATTTTATTTACATTTGACATTTGGAAAGTTATGTATTATAATTAAATTGCACAAATATTTTGTCGATTATTGAGATAATAAAGTGACGGAGGTCGTTATGAAAGAAAAAATATATACAATTCCGGTAAATGAAGCATATGAAAATGATTGCGAATGTCCCTTATGCGAGCTTGAAAAGCAGCTTGAAGAGGAAGCAGTGGACTACGGTCTCGGTGCGGCGATGATGGAGCCGGATTATAGAGTAGAATCGAATGCTAAGGGCTATTGCAGAGTGCATTTTTCAAGAATGCTTGAAAAGAATAATAAGCTTTCTCTTGCACTGGTACTGGATACGCATCTTGAGGAGATAAGAAAAACACTCTCAAAGCTTGATAAAGAGGCAGAGGCAGTAGAAAATGAAAAGGGCGGACTTTTCAAGAAAAACAATGCCGCACCGGTTGCGGAAAAAATAGCAGATACATTAGATAAAATCCAGTGCGGATGTATGGTGTGTGACAAGGTGAAATACACAATGGAACGTTACTGTGACGTATTGCTGTATATGTGGGCGAACGAGCCGGAATTCAGAGCGAAATTCGATAAATCAAAGGGTGTATGCTTAAAGCATATGGAAATGCTTTTAAGAATGGTACCCAAATCCTTAAAATCCTCACAGCAGGGACCTTTCATTGCCGCACTTCATAAGCAGCAATCGGAAAATCTGAAGCGTATTCAGGAGGATATACATAAATTCACTCTTAAATTTGATTACAGAAATAAGGATATGGAATGGGGAACAGCAAAGGACGCACCGTTTCGGACGATTGATAAAATCAGCGGAAAGTAAGGTGTTATGTTATGAATGAGCGAAAGAAAATGCGGAACGGGATTTTTATTGCAGTAATGGGAATTGTAATATTACTCGGTGCTCTTCAGCTAACATATATGGACTTTGTGTTGTATTTTGAAAAAGAAAAAATAAGTACGGCAGAGTTTATGGGAATATTGGGTTTTATAGTTGCTGTCATTTTATTTTACTTTTATCTCTTTGATGTTATTATGCGAAAAGAAGTATATGAGGTAATATTAAATGGTCAGCAATATATAACCTTAGTAGTGCATTTTAAGGAATTTACGATTGACCGAAAAAGCATAAAAAAGAAGAGGATGAGTATTTTAGGAAGAGGAAAATATCCAAACAGCTATAAAATAGAAGTTGAGCATGAAGGAAAAATAAAAACATTTTACATCCCGTTTGATTTATATGATAAGTTAAAATTATGATGATTGATACGGAAATCCTTGTCGGATTTCCGTATATTATTTTTATCATTGTAATATTGACTTGAAAGCTAATTTGTGGTAAAATATAAGATAGTACACTTATAATGTGTATAAAAAACTGCTCTTAAGGAGAATGGCAATTATGATGAACATTGCAGCAAACGTAAGGGCAATCGATACTGTGAAGAGCGAGCTTTTGTCAGAGCTTGCAAGGCTTTACCGCACACTCTCGGATTACGGCGAGGAGCCTATATATGATGATGTGCTTAATGAGCTTGCAACAATCAATGCTATGTGCTACATACTTTCCAAAAGACTTGGTATGAGCTTTGAAAGCGTTGATGACAGAATGCTTGAGCTTTTATCGGCAGCAGTGGAAAACGGACACGAAATAGAAGCAGAGTTTTCGGATATGTCCGCACTTGCCGGTTATATCAGAGGCCGTTAAAAGCGGTGATTGCCACTCGGTGGCAGGAGGGTTTTATGAACAAACGTTACGGTTTAATATCGCAGATTTTACCGGTTATGGCTTTAATATCAGGAATTCTGATGCTTGGCTTGGGAATAGTGTCATTATATATGGATGTCAGAATTCTTTCGGGTATTCTGATAGCAGCAGGTGCAATTATATTTCTTACAGCATCCGCATTGAAATTAAGCAAGCGTCGGATAATGGAAAAATTCCTTGATGATGTCGAGAAAAATTCGGGCGGCATAACAAGAAATATTCTTGCGGCATTTCCTGTGCCTGTGATTGTGGTCAATATAGACGGAACAATCAAATGGTACAATTCTGTATTCGGTGAGCTTATAAATAAAAATGAGCTTATGGGTGTGCAGGTAGGCTCGGTATTGAACGGTGTAAAATGGAGCGAGGTGCTTAAAAACGCATCTCTCATCAATAAAAGTGTATATATAAACGACTCAAGATACGAGCTTGTCGGCAGAATGGTAAAGGAAATTGAAGAAGGTGACAAAAAGGGCGTTGTTTCGGTTTATCTTTATCTTCTGGATAAAAGTGCATATGACAGGGTGCAAAAGCTCTATGAAAACGAAAAAACAGACGTTGCGGTTATTTGTGTAGATAACTATGACGAGGTTATGCAGAGAGTTGACGATACTGCTGAGGAGGAAATAGTTTCCGGCATACGCAAGTACTTAAGAGAATGGGCACAAAGCGGTGACGCAGTTATCAAAAGACTCGGAAGTGACCGATTTATAACAGTTTTCTACCACGCAAAATTAGCGGCATATCTTGAGGATAAATTCAGCGTAGTAGACAAGGTCAGAGCGATTGGAGAAAAGTATAACGTCCCGGTATCAATAAGTATAGGTATCGGCTCGGGCGGAACGCTTACTGAAAATGAGAAATACGCAAGAAGTGCTCTTGAAATGTCACAGGGCAGAGGCGGAGACCAGGTTTGTATAAAAACAATCGACAGCTTTAAATTCTATGGCGGCAAGAACAAGGAATATGAAAAGAGTAACAGAGTTAAGACAAGGTCTGTTGCAGGAGCATTGAAGGAATTTTTAAAGAATGCAGACAACGTATTCCTTATGGGACATTCCAATGCAGACTATGACTGCTTCGGAGCGGCTATGGGCTTGCAAAGAGCCGCAAAGGAAATGGGAGCAGTGCCCTATATCGTAACCGACAATAATTCACCGGCGGTGAAACCGATGATGGAGGTGCTTACGAGGGAAGAGGAATACGACGGCTTATTTATCAACAGGGAATCAGCGATTGAAAAAATAACGGAAAAGTCAGTACTGATTATACTTGACACACACAGACCTCAGATGCTTCCGTGTCCGCAGCTGACTCAATATACAAATAAAATAGTTGTAATAGACCATCACAGACGTTCAATGGATTTTGTGAATCCGTGTGCACTTCTCTATCACGAGCCGTATGCTTCATCAACCTGCGAAATGGTGACGGAGCTTATTGACTATATGGATCTGGGAACAAAGCTCACAAGGCTTGAGGTGGAATGTCTGTATACGGGAATTGTTATGGATACGAAGAACTTCCTTGTAAAAACAGGTGTAAGAACCTTTGAAGCGGCGTCAGTGCTGAGAAAATTAGGTCTTAATACTCTGGATGTAAAGAAGCTGTTCAACGTAAATAAAACCGACTATGACAAGAAGGTTGAAATAGTAAAAACAGCGATTGAAATCTATCCGGGAATCTCTCTGGCAGAAGCCTTTGAAAGCTATTCAAATATAAGAGTAATTGCATCGCAGGCGGCGGATGAAATGCTCAATATAGATGAAAATAAAGCATCAATCGTAATCTATCCGATGGATGGCGGATACGGAGTGTGCGCAAGGTCAATCGGTGACACCAATGTTCAGCTTATTATGGAAGAGCTTGGCGGCGGCGGTCACGCAAGTGTTGCAGGTGCACACTTAAAGACTAAGGATGCTGAATATGCAAGACGTCAGATAAAGGACGCAGTGCTCAGATATATAAATAACAAATAACAGGAGGAATATAGAAATGAAGGTAATTTTAACACAGGATGTAAAAGGACAGGGAAAAAAGGGACAGCTTATTAACGTATCGGACGGATACGCAAGAAACTTCCTTTTACCGAAGGGTCTCGCACAGGAGGCAACAAACAGCAATCTCAACGTTTTAAAGGGTAAAGCAGAGTCGCTTGAATATAAAATCAAGACAGAGACAGACGAAGCAAATGCAATTGCCGAAAAGATGAAGGAAATCAAGGTTTCATTGAAGGCAAAGGCAGGTGCAAACGGCAAGCTCTTCGGCTCAATTACATCAAAGGATGTTGCAGAGGAATTAAAGATGCAGCACCATATCAAGCTCGACAAGAAGAAGTTCATTTTGCCGGACGGCGGAATTAAAACTCTGGGAACAACAATTGTTGACGTTAAGATTTATACCGGAATCGTAGGAAAGCTCAGTGTAGAGGTAACGGAGCTTTAATTGGCGAAAAGAGGAGAAAAAGCAATGGCTGATACACAGCTTGAAAATTTAGGAAGAGACCTGCCGTACAGCCGTGAGGCAGAAATGGCGGTAATCGGCGGAGTAATAACTAATCCTGACAGTATTGCAGATGCAGCTGAAATTATATCAGCTGAGGATTTCTATTTTGTAAACAATCAGGAAATCTTTGCGGCGGTCATTGATATGTTCAATGAAAATAAGCCGATTGATATGGTTACTGTTGCAGACGAGCTGCAGAAAACCAACCGATTTGAAGTGGCGGGCGGAATTGAATACCTGAGAAATGTTGCGGCTGATGTTACAACGTCTCAGAATATCACGTATTATTCGCATATAATACGTGAAAAGTCAATGCTGCGTGCTTTAATTAATAAAACAACTGAAATAAGCAATATTGCATATGATGCCGCTGATGAGCCTGAAAAAATTCTAGACCGTGCAGAGCAGATGATTCAGGAGGTTTCCTCATCAAGAGAAAGCAACGATTTACAGCATATAAGCGGAATCCTTGTAAACACATATCAGCAGCTCATTGAAAATTCGCAGTCAAAGGGCGGAATCACAGGTATTCCGACCGGCTTTGACGAGCTTAACCGCCGTACCGGCGGATTTCACGGCGGTGAGCTTATCCTTATTGCCGGACGTCCGGGTATGGGTAAGTCATCGTTTGCGGTAAATATAGCAGAGCACGTGAGCTTCAGTGAAAAACGCTGTGTTGCGATTTTCAACCTTGAGATGCCACGTGAACAGATTGTAAGCAGAATTTTATGCTCGCAGGCAATGGTAAACTCAATCAAGATGCGTACAGGCGACCTCGACGGTGACGACTGGTTAAAGCTCGGCGAGGTAGTGCCGAAGCTCTCTTCAGCACCGATGTATATTGATGATACGGCTACAATCACAGTATCGCAGATTCGTGCGAAGTGTAAGCGATTAAAGCAGACCAAGGATCTTGCGCTTATTGTAATCGACTATTTACAGCTTATGCAGTCAGGTCAGAAGAGTGAAAGCAGACAAAACGAAATTGCAGATATTTCACGTTCATTAAAGGTTCTGGCAAAGGAGCTTGATGTGCCGGTTATTGCCTTATCACAGCTTTCAAGAGCGAGCGAAAAGCGTCCCGATAAGAGACCGATGCTCTCAGACCTCAGAGAATCGGGTGCAATTGAGCAGGACGCGGATATGGTAATGTTCTTATACCGTGACGAATACTATAATAACGACCCTGAGAAAAAGAATATGGCTAAGTGTATTATTGCCAAAAACAGACACGGCTCAAC
>JAZQHZ010000349.1:0-11357 GCA_045540855.1 Clostridia bacterium | reverse complement strand
TTCCTATCTATTATAACAATCCGGCAACCGGAAGAATTACATATTCATACTTCCAGCCACAGCGTGCATACTGGGACAGACTATCTACTCCGCTCAAGTCGGAGGCCAAGCGGTCTTAGGAAGACAAAATATCTCTCCAACTCCTTGGCCCACAGAACGACATGGCTACGATCCGACTTTTCCTATCTATTATAACAATCCGGCAACCGGAAGAATTACATATTCATACTTCCAGCCACAGCGTGCATACTGGGACAGACTATCTACTCCGCTCTATCCGTTCGGCTACGGTCTTAGCTATACAGATTTTGAGTATTCGGACCTGTCTGTTGAAAATCCCGAGTTTTCATTGGAGGCACTCAAAAACGGTGCCAAGTTCAAAATCAAGGTAAGGGTAAAGAACACAGGCACTATGGGCGGTAAGGAGGTATCACAGTGCTATATCTGCGATACTGTGAGCAGCTTAATCCGACCGCATCGTGAGCTTAAGGGATTTGTAAAGCAATATTATGCTCCGGGCGAAGATAAGGAAATATGCTTCGAGCTTGGCTATGACGAGCTGGCATTCTATAACGCAAATGCTGACTTTGTGTGCGAAGCGGGCGATTTTGATATATATGTCGGTACAAGCTGTTACGCCGAATTGATGTGTAAAGTGAAAATAACAGAATAAATCTCTCCAATACAGAGGACGTGCAAATCTGATTTTGCACGTCCTCTTATTTTTATGAGCGTCCCATAAGACGTTTTGTGGCATGAAGCAGACGTTTTACATCTGACAGTATTTCGCCTCTGTACCAATTTTCAAACTCGCCGTATTCTGCATTTTTTCTGTATTCTAGATGAAATTCCAAGCTTTTACAGCCTCTTTCAAGCGATTTCACAAATCCCGATGCATCACCCAAATCATAGCACTGCTTTGCTTCATACACTGCAACAAACCATTCATACAGACTTTTTATTGTGTATGCGTAATTAAGCCATTTTGCCTTTATATGCCTTCTAAGATTATCCTCGCACGAATTGCATATTTTTTCAAATCCGTTGCAGACCTTTTCATAATCAGTAACCGCCTTTTTCAGCTGCGGATACATCTGTATATAGATCTCTCCGTCAGCCATTTTCTCAAGCGGCTTTGTAAAATCTCTTACAAAGCACTCACCCTTCCACAGAACACAGCCATCCTTTACCGGGCACAGCTTGATTCCGTCCGGCTGGTCTGCATAATAGTAATTAAAATACTCGCCGTACATATATTTAAGCAATGATATATCTAAATTTGCAATAGCACTGTAATAGTCCTCTATAAGCTTTTGGGCTTCATTCTGATAAGTACCGAATATTCGAGTATTCTCTTGCATATAGCTTTCCTTTGAGAATTTTTCAATGTTCCACGTCATCTCAGAATATGCTCTTAATTCAAAAACAAATTCTCGGACGTTTGAACAATTAAGTACAATATAATCCGTATCACCCTTTTCATAACAGAGCTTCATATTATAATACAGCTTATCAATTCCGGTCATAGGAGTAAGATGCGGTCCGAGATTAAAATACTGCAAATGATAGTATATTCCGTATTTCTTGTCCGGGTTACGCTTGAGCTTATAAAACTCCGGCGCAAACATCTGATTAGGTCCATTATCAGCAAAAATCACTGTTGTTCCGTCAGGAATATCCAACACGCCCTTCTCCATAAGCACAGAGCCTTCCATCCACAGCGTTGATGTGAAATACTTTGCTTTATCATCCGTAGCCTCTTTAATGATTTCTATCTGCGTATTCATAGCACCGCTGATGAACTGTCCGTATTCCTTGAGCTTTTCTTCGGATAAGTCCTTCTCTTCTTGCCAGACCGGTCTGTCACCTTCGCCACGAAGTCCTATCTGCCATACTACATTTTCATACGCCGACCACTTTTTCGCATAATAGCTCCAGACCTCTTTCATAAATTCCGGGTTCTTTATAAACGAAAATTCCGCATTCTTTCCGTATTTATCGCAATAGTTCTTGAATGTGTATGCAGAAACACCTACCGGCTCTATATGATGCTGTGAAATATACATTCCACGCCTTACGGCACAGTCAGCAATAAGCTTTTCCGGCGGATTGTCAATGTTAAGATAGGTCGCAGGAATAATGAGATTCAATTTCAGTCGCAGCATTGTTTCCACAACCATATTTATAACTATTTCGGGCACAGTAAGATTGTCACTGTGCCAATTCATATACCTTATTCCGCCGCCGTCCTTCCAGCCTGATAAAAGATCCTCATCATTTATAAACACAGCTCTGAACCCAAAGCTTTCGGGAGCATCGGTTATGTTAATATCCTCAATTTCAAGTCTTGTTTTCTTTTCAATCTCCAGATCATTGAATAAATAACACGGATCAATGCCTAAAATCTTTTCGGAAAACGTATAAATTCCCCACATCGTACCAAGATACCCTCCGGCACTGATATATATTTTATCACCCTGTGTCTTTATCGAAAAGCTTTCATCCTTTATAGGCTCACAGCCGCCGTCATTTTCTTCAATTACAATACAGGCACCTTTACTATCCTCAACTATGGATGACTCAATACCGTTTTTATTTACCCTTTTAAAATCAGCCGCCAAATCCAATGCAGCAAGTCTTACATATTCATTTTTATTCTTACAGCAAATTGCAATACTGTATTTTTCATCAAACAACAGCATAAATTCTCCTGCCCTTCTTTAATATTTTATTACTTATAAAAATCTGCAATAGCCTCTCCCACCGTTTTTCCAACAGTGTTATACGTTATGTTATTCATCCTTCATTATATCTTATTTATAAATAAAATTATATCATATCCGATACTTAAAGTAAAGATACAATAAAAAACATATGATTCAAATATTATCTGCCATTCATATTGTCTTTACAAAATGATTTTTCATTTTTTCATATGCCTAATTGTCCTTTTGTTCTGTATGTAGGCACTAAAAGACCGACAAAATGAATTTAATTTAAAAAATATATTAACCAAAATTACATTATTTAAAATCTTACTATTGATAAATTGCAGTCAGTGTGATATAATAGTGTGTGTTGTATTTCACGGTTTGAAACACATAATTTCGAAAAAAATGGTGTAGTAATGGTGTAGTAGCGATACTGCTACACCCGAAAAACCGCATAAATAAAGGAGATGTAGAAAAAAATGAAATTAGGAATTGTGGGACTTCCAAACGTTGGTAAGTCGACTCTTTTTAACGCTATAACACAGGCAGGTGCTGAAAGTGCGAACTATCCGTTCTGTACTATTGAACCGAATGTTGGCATTGTTGATGTGCCGGATGAGAGACTTGATAAGCTGGCTGAGATGTATAACCCGAAAAAGCTTACTCACGCTTTTATCGAATTCGTTGACATAGCCGGTCTTGTTAAGGGTGCTTCAAAGGGCGAAGGTCTTGGTAACAAGTTCCTTGCAAACATCCGTGAATGTGATGCTATCGTTCACGTGGTACGTTGCTTTGAGGACAGCAATATCACTCACGTTGACGGCTCAGTTGACCCGGTGAGAGATATCGAAATCATCAACCTTGAGCTTATCTTCTCAGACATCGAAATGATTGACAGAAGAATTGACCGCACAAAGAAGGCAATGAAGGGCGACAAGAGCCTTGCTAAGGAGCTTGAACTGCTCGAAAGAGTAAAGGCAACGCTTGAAAACGAGATGCCGGCACGTTCACTTGACTACACAGACGAGGAGCTTGCAATAATGAAGGAGGTATTCCTCATCACAATGAAGCCGGTTATCTATGCCGCAAATGTGGCTGAGACAGATTTTGCCGAGGGCATTGAAAACAACAAGTACGTAAACGCAGTCAAGGAGTTTGCCGCTAAGGAAAATTCACAGGTTATGCCCGTTTCTGCAAGAATTGAGGAAGAAATCGCACAACTTGACGGTGAGGAAAAGGCTATGTTCCTTGAGGAGCTTGGCATCAGCGAGTCAGGTCTTGACAGACTTGTTAAGGCAAGCTATTCGTTATTGGGACTCATCAGCTACCTCACAGCAGGCGAGCCGGAGGTAAGAGCGTGGACTATCACCAAGGGCACAAAGGCTCCGCAGGCAGCCGGTAAGATTCACAGTGACTTTGAGAGAGGATTTATCCGTGCAGAGGTTGTTCACTATGACGACCTTATGGAGTGCGGCACTATGGCTGCGGCAAAGGAAAAGGGCTTAGTACGCAGTGAGGGTAAGGAATACGTTATGAAGGACGGAGACATTGTTCTCTTCAGATTTAACGTATAAAGAGGTATTCATTATGAAATATTACGAAAATCACGCCGAGGACGTGCAGGTTGCATACATCGGCGGCGGCTCACGAGGCTGGGCATGGGGACTTATGAGCGACCTTGCTTCGCAGAATATTTTATCGGGAACAGTCCGCCTTTACGATATTGACCGTGAAGCGGCAGCAGCAAACGAAATAATAGGTAACCGTGTAAAGGACGTTGAGGGTGCAAAGAGCGACTGGAAATATGTTGCCTGCGATTCATTGCAGGAGGCTTTAACAGGTGCTGACTTTGTGGTTATATCAATCCTTCCGGGTACCTTTGACGAAATGGAATCAGATGTTCATCTTCCCGAAAAATACGGCATTTATCAGTCTGTCGGCGATACGGCAGGTCCGGGCGGTATTGTAAGAGCATTAAGAACGATTCCAATGTACAAGCCGATTGCCGAAGCAATCCGTGACTACTCACCCGAGGCGTGGGTAATAAACTACACAAACCCGATGACGCTGTGCGTAACTGCGCTGTATCACTATTTCCCAAAAATCAAGGCGTTCGGTTGCTGTCACGAGGTTTTCTCTACTCAGAAGCTTTTATCAACCGCACTTGAGGAATTAAGAGGAATCAAGGGAGTTGAACGCAAGGATATAAACGTAAATGTTCAGGGCATCAACCACTTCACGTGGCTTTCATCGGGACGTTACAGAAATATCGATCTTGTTGAATTATACCGTGAATTTGTGGACAAGTATTTTGAAAACGGCTATGAGGGACTTGACGAAAAGGATCACTGGATGAATTCCACCTTCAGCTGTGCACATAAGGTCAAGTTCGATTTATTCCGCTGCTACGGCTCAATTGCCGCCGCAGGCGACAGACATTTAGCAGAGTTTATGCCGGGCAAGATGTATCTTGCAGACCCCGAAACTGTTACGGCTTGGAAATTTGGTCTTACAAAGGTTTCGTGGAGAAAGCAGGATTTACAGGAAAGACTTGCAAAAAGCAAGCGACTTGTCAGCGGCGAAGAGGAATTCAAGCTTCGCAACACAGGCGAAGAGGGCGTTAATATGATGCAGGCATTAGCCGGCTACAAGGAGCTTGTATCAAACGTCAACATTCCCAATATAGGACAGTGTCCGGATTTACCTATGGGTGCAGTGGTGGAAACAAATGCAATCTTCCGTCACGATACGGTTACTCCGGTATGTGCAGGTGCAATGTCAAACGAAATCTATGCAATGGTAAGCCGTCATATACATAATCACCGCACGGTGATGTACGCTTCGGCAAACCACGATATGGATGCGGCATTCACTGCATTTATAAACGATCCGCTCGTTACCTGCTCATATGCAGATGCAAAGAAACTGTTTAATGAGATGATTGAAAATACAAAGAAATATATTGTATGATCATAATGTGTTCCGAAAAAATTTCGGAACACATTTTATTATCCTCTTGATTTTATCTTTCTTTTGTGATAGAATATAATTACCAAAAAATATATTTTCCGGGAGGATTTAAAAATGGATTTAAGATGTGCTTCAAACCCAAAGGACGTAAAGCATTACACAACTGAAAGATTAAGAGAGGAGTTCCATATCGGCGGTCTTTTCACACCTGATAATATCAAGATGGTTTACAGCCATATCGACAGAATTATCACAGCAGGCTTTATGCCGGTCAATAAGGAGCTCGTTCTTGAGGCAGGCAAGGAATTAGCGGCTGATTACTTCTTACAGAGACGTGAGATGGGCTGTATCAATATCGGCGGCAAGGGCGTAATAAGCGTTGACGGTGTTGACTATGAGATGAACCCGCGTGACGGTATTTACATAGGCAGAGGCAATAAGGACATCGTGTTCAAGTGTGTTGATGCTGCAAATCCGCCGAAGTTCTACGTTTCATCGTGTCCGGCACACAAGGAGTATCCGACAGTAAAGATTGATATTACAAAGGCTAAGAAGGTACCGTGCGGAAGCGTTGAGGATTGTAACAAGAGAGTTATCAATCAGTACATTCACCCTGAGGTAATGGAGAGCTGTCAGCTTGCAATGGGACTTACTATGCTTGAGGTTGGTTCAAACTGGAACACTATGCCCTGCCATACTCACGACAGACGTATGGAGGTTTATATGTATCTCGATATGGGCGAAAATGATGCTGTATTCCATATGATGGGCGAGCCGGACGAGACACGTCATATCATTATGCACAATGAAGAGGCTGTAATTTCACCGAGCTGGTCAATCCACACAGGTGTTGGTACAAAGAATTACTCATTCATCTGGGCAATGTGCGGCGAGAACCAGGAATTCGATGATATGGACTTTATTGAGACTAAGGACTTAAAGTAACAGGAGACGCAACGCGGAAAATAAGCTTCGCATCTTTTCCACGTTGAATATATGCCAAAAGGCAGAATGGAGAATAAAATGTATATAGGAATGAGAGGCCACGACTTCGATACCACCACACTTGATGCACTCTTGAAAAAGTGTAACGAGTATAATGTAGGCGGCGTTCAGCTTGCATTTCTGAAGTCGATTGAGGGCTTTAAAAAAGGAAATTTCACACCGGAATATGCACAGTCAATCGGTGATGCATTCAAGGCTGCGGGAGTAAAAATTCCGGTGCTTGGCTGCTACATCAACCCGACTGCTCCCGACGAAAAGGAGCTTGAGGACAACATTGCATATTTCATAGAAAACCTTCATTATGCAAAGTACTTAGGTGCTGATATGGTAGGACTTGAGACCTGCCGTTTCAGCGAAACTGATTATTCATTGAATCAGACAGAGGAAACATATCAGTATCTTCTTAAGAATATGAAGAGACTTGTTGAGGCTGCTGAGGAAATCGGCGTAATTGTTGGTATTGAAGGTGTTCATTCACACGTTATAAATACGCCTGAAAAGATGAAGCGTTTAGTTGATGACCTGAATTCACCCAATGTACGCGTTATCTTCGACCCGGTGAACTACATCAACATTTCAAACTACGAAAAACAGGACGAAATCATAAATACACATTTCGACCTCTTAGGCAATCTCACAAGAGCATTGCACTTGAAGGATTTCAAGGTTGTTGACGGTAAGACAGTTTATGAATTCCCTTGCGACGGAATGCTTAACAAGGCTTTAATCTGGGAAAGATTAAAGGAGTTCTATCCTGAAATTCCGGTAATCTTAGAGGAAACAAAGGAGCACGTTCTTCCGAAGGTTAAGGCAGCAGTTGAAAAGACATTTGCATAAAACCAAAATATGGCGGACAAATTGTCCGCCATATTTTTTAGTCTATAACAATATTGTCAATATAAACAATACCTGTCTGAATGCTTCCGAATGAGTTGAAATCAAGATTCTGCTTGAACGCAATTGACGATAATACCGTCGAGCCTGCACTTACACTAAGCTTTCTTGTCTTATCTGCAACGGTTGCTGTGTATGCACTTCCGTCATATGCGAGCTCATAGGTATACCATGTGTCATACGATAATCCGAGTGCTGATACTGAAACTGTATCAATCACTGCTCCTGCTTCATTCTGCAGCTCAATATACGGTGTACCGCTATTTGACGGGAACATCACGTCAAATGCTACTGTCTGCTTTTCGCTTGTGCTTACCGTCTCATTAAGCTGAATATATACCTGCGTAGTCTTGCTCCAGTCGTCGTATACACCTGAATTTACGTGCAGATAATTATTTCCGTCTACATTTCTTATTCCGAAGCCGTAGCCATTGAACCATCTGTTGCCCAAGGTCTTATACGTCACAAACTCGTCAGCAAGAGCTGCGTCAGATGTGCCCTGCATAAGCATATCCTTACCGATGTATCCTGAGTAGAAATCCTCATCAAAGGTCACCTTGTCGCCGATGCTTATGATTTCAATATTCAATCCTGCATTTGTTGCGTATTCATATGCCGTTGAGCCTTCAATGCAGGCGATTGTCATATCTGTCGGGAAAATGTTATCGCCGTCAAATGCAAGGTCGGTAGCGTAAATATATACCTTTTTCACCGTAGTGTCGGCAAATGCTCCGTCAGCTATTGCAGTTATTGCAGTATCCGCATCACTAAGCGGCAATACTATCTCTTCCTCACTTCCGATATAGCCCTTGATTACGCCGTCCTCTATTACAAGCCCGCTTACAAATTCAATTTCAAGCTCTTCTTTAAAGGTCTTTTCTATGCCGTCGTATGTTATTGTAATATTCTGAGCTCCCACTCTCATATTATCGTATTCGGATATCTTGAAGCTGTTTGTTTCAACCTCTGTTCCGTCCTCGTAAATAACCTTTACAGTAATAGCTGATTTTTCAATCTCCTCACCTATCGCAAAGCTATTATCCGGGCAATCTACACTTATGCCACTCTCTGCAATTACATTGACCTCGTATGTCTTTGAAATTCCAAGATAGCTTACCGTTATAGTCTGCACTCCTGACTTTGCTGCATCATAGCCCGTTATGCTGTAATCGGTTATAATTCTGTCATCATTATCTGCGTACTTTCCTGTTACCACAAGTCCGCTCTTGTCAAGCTCTTCGCCAACATAATAGGTCGTCTTTGCCGCTGATGTATCTATTTCAATATCACTAAGCTTACCGTAGAATACGTCGTCTGCAAGGTAGAAGCCTATGTGCGGCGGCTGATTGTATGCAGTCTGCTCTGCCGCTACTCCTGCACGGTAAACCTTGTCATACATAAGCGACTTCATCTTATGGCCGGTCGGCTCAGTTGTCATATATACTCTCAGAGCAGTGTTATCTGATGTGGGATATACTATTTCCTCTCGCCAGTCACCGAAAAGGTCTGCCTGCAATGACGGATTTGCCTTCGAGCCGTTCACCTGCGTACAGCCCTCTGCACTGAACACATTTGAAACCTTTGAGCCGTTCCAGTTGGAAACAGTCGTTCCGTTAAGAAGCTCATCATATAAATCGCCGTCCCAGAAAATACGGAAGTTTGTGCCAAGCCCTACACTCTTATCACTGAACTTACCGTTACCCATTGCACTCACCTGTGCAGAGCCGGCAATCTGATAAAATCCGCCCGAGCCTATGTTTGCCATCATACCTCTGCCCGTATCCTTGCTGTTATCTCTGTGATATAATTCCTCACCCGTTGCAGCATCATACACCGTCATACCGTAGTTGGCTTCCTTGCCCTGCGAGGATGTGGTTGAATTCTTTATTTCATATCCGCCGCTTTCGTGTACCGAGAAATATTCAAGTCCGTTATGAGTCGGGTCATAATCGCCGATATGAAGTGCATCGCCGTGACCTCTGCCAGAGCACCACAGAAGCGATAAATCATCGTTCCAGCAGATTGAGCCGGAAATCACCTCGTCCTTGCCGTCACCGTCAACATCAGCTACTGTAAGGTTGTGATTTCCCTGACCTGTGTATGCATTATTTTCTTTATCATCCGTTGTAAACGCATATTCAACCGATGCCTTGCCGTCAATCAGTCTGATTGATGCAATCGTGGTTTTTGCATAATATCCTCTTACTTCCACAATCGACGGATTCACTCCGTCAAGATATGCAACTCCGCCTAAGAATCTGTCGCCTCGGTTTCCGTAATTATCTCCCCAGTCAGTAATTGTGCCTCTTGGATTCGGATAATGTATTGTATCTATTGTTTTGCCTTCTCCGTCAAATATAGTGTAGTATTCAGCTCCCGATAAAATTCTTCCGCCTTCGTCTACATAGCTTGTCTCATTGATAGAGTCTGCTACTCTCGAAATCGCTCTTACACTGCTTGTTTTGGTGACATATGTACCCGTTGAGTCCTTTGAGCCCGGTGCTGTTTTGCATCCGATTTCCGCCTTTCCGTCACCGTCAAGGTCGTACACTATAAATTGCGTATAATGTGCACCTGCACGGATGTTTTGTCCCAAATCAATTCTCCACAGAAATGTTCCGTCAAGCTTATATGCGTCAAACAGAACATTTCCGGTATAGCCGCTGTTTGAATTATCCTGACCGTGACAGTCCCACTTCAGGATAATTTCGTATTCACCGTCTCCGTCAAGGTCACCGCACGAAGCATCATTTGCGGTATAGCTATACACAACCTCATCCGCCAAGGTTACATCCGCAGGCTTATTTAACGGAATTGTGATATAGCTTTCCTGCGTAACAGCCACTTCGCCGTTTACACCGCTTACAGGCTCCATTCCGTCCCAGATGAATACCTTGTCGTATTCGCTTCCTGCATCTGCATTTTCCAGAATTGCAACCTTTTGCAGCCTACCCTCGTCGGTATATGCCACCGCATAAACCATCGCACCGTCTGTATCCACTGAAAGTCCTTCGCCTGACGGCACCACTGCATATTTACTCTGTGCCGTACCCGATGCATCGGTGTAATTTGTAGTATTGCTTTCAGTTGCAATCAGTTCACCGTCACGGTAAATATCAAATGCTACATTTTCCTCTGCATTGCCGAATACCTTGTCCTCATTTGCGTGCAGTCGCCAGCTCAGGTATACTCCGTCTGCCGTCTGCACAGCACGCAAGCCTCTGTCAAGCTTTTCTGCCCAGTCTGGTGCTTCTTCCGCCATCACATTAACCGGCGCAAGCATTGCCATTGTTAATGCTATTGAAACTATTTTTTTCATCATATCTCTCCCTCTTTTTATGTATGAATTTATTTTACCATACTTCCACCAAAAAAACAACCGAAAAAATCCGTACAAATTCATTGTTTTTCCGCACAAAAAAGAGAACGGATTCTTCCGCTCTCCTCATTCTTATTTCACGCTATATAACGTTTCCGTTCCTATTGTATGCACCTTTGTAAGCTTTGAGAGCATTTCGCCATTGGGCTTTATTTCGCTCTTTTCATTGCCGCCTACATATACATACTCGATTCCGTTCTTATTGCAGAACGCCAGCATTTCCTCATACGAGCCCTTGTATGCCTTTTCCATTGCACTCTTTCTTGTGTAATACTCATTACCCATACCGTGGAAATATACATAAAGCGATGAGCCTAAGTATATTGTTCTGCCGGCTAATGTACACACCGGGTTTGTGTGGTGTGCACCAGTTAAGAACACCGCATTTGACGGAGTAT
>JAZQHZ010000348.1:0-4827 GCA_045540855.1 Clostridia bacterium | reverse complement strand
GTGCTCAATACCTTAAATGCACCCTCAATTTCAATATTCTGCGGCAATGTGTATAAAGAGTCGGTAAATTCATTGCATATATACATTGCATTGTTGCCGTTTTGCTCCGTGATTATTTTAATCTCCGAAAAAGCACTTCCGTTTTCAAAATCTTCAGATAAAACCTGCCCGTTCAACGGTATTTGTGCAGCAAATGCATCCACAGCTGTAAGCATTAAAACCATCAGCACTCCAAATACTGTTGTTCTCAAGACTCTGTTCATTTTTTTCTCCTTATTTACTTATATCATAAATATCATTTTTTATCAATAAAAGGTCAATTTTCTATCGTCCGAACGCAAAAATTTATCATTTTTTCGCTCTGTACATTGTATTTGCAGATGTGTCATTCATTATAGCCGCATCCGCCATAATTATTTCAAAAAGCATATCAGAAAACAGCTTATGCATATGTCTGTCCGGATGATTTATTCTGTTTATCAGAAGCATCGTGGTGTCCTCGCCTGCGGCATAAAGCTTTTTCCACTCGCTGTAACAGTCACATACACTCACACCGTATTTTTCTGCCACTTCAACAGCCGCACTCATAAACTCGTCCATCTTTCCGCTATTCTGGTACTGTGCAGTAACTGCTGCATATTCCATATGCTGTTTTGGAGAATCCTCTGCTACATAAGTGTTGAGCATATTAGGTGTCATAAAAATCACCTCTGCACCGCTTCGGATACATTTTTCAAATATAGTGCTCAGAGCATATGTATAATCTTCAAGAGCTCCGTTCACGTCATTCAAGCCGAAGCATACAATCACCATATCAGGATGATGCGATAAAACATCACGTTCAAGCCTCTCAATTGACCGCTTTGCTGTAATTCCGCCTATTCCCGCATTTATCATATTTACCGGAATTGAATCCCGTACAGAATTCAGTCGCTTTTTAAGCAGATTCCAATACACGGTTTCATAATCGTTGAAGCCGTTTAATGCTCCATGAGTAACACTGTCACCAAACACAACTATATTTATCGGTCCGTTGGCAATAAGACCGTCTATATCCATATTCAATTTATCTTTAACCCTCATCAGATACACCTCCGCTGATTCTATACTTTAGTGATTATATTATAACAAAATCAAGCTTTTAATTCAATTAAAGTGCAAAAATTAACCCATCACAACAAAATATTATCATTTTTTATCCATTTTATATTAACGCACAGGCTTTGTAGAAAAAAAAAACGAAAAGAAGCGGTGCAACAATTGCAGTTACACCGCTTCTTAAAAACTATCTTTAAAAATTCAACTTCTTATGCCTCTAATGCATCGTTAATCTTTGCCACAAGCACGTCCGGATCCATTCCGTGTACCATGCAAGCCTCTGCTAAAGACTCGCCCTGTGCTGCCGGGCAACCTAAGCAATGCATTCCCATCCCCATAAGAATCGGGGCAATCTTCTCCATATCAATCTGTAATGCCTCACCGATAAGTGTGTCCTTTGTTACCTTTGCCATTTTTATTTCCTCCTTGTTTTTATGCTTCATTAAATATTTGTTCAAATTGTTCGCTGTCAAGAGTTTCTTTTTCAAGAAGTGCCTTTGCAACAGCTTCAACCTTAACCGAATTTTCATTCAAGAGACGCTTCGCCTCTTCATACTGTTCATTGAGAAGCTTTGCCACTTCATCGTCAATTTCAGCCGCCATTTTCTCTGAATAGCTATTTGAATGACCAAAATCACGTCCGATGAATACCTCGCCCTCTTCTTCGTAGGATACGATACCAAGCTTATCGCTCATTCCGTATTTCTTTATCATATTACGTGCAATCTGAGTTGCCCGCTGAATATCATTAATTGCACCTGTGCAGATATCATCAAGCCAGATTTCCTCCGCCGCACGTCCGCCAAGCATTACAATAATTCGCTTTAACAAGCCGTTACGTGATACGTGGTTTTTATCCTCTGACGGTGTTGACATTGAAAATCCTGCCGCCTCGCCTCTCGGTATGATTGTGACACGGTGTATAATACGGTCTTTTTCTATTAATTTCGTAAGCACTGCATGACCTGCTTCGTGATATGCAGTAATCTTTTTATCTTCCTCGTTTATCTTCCACGAACGCTTTTCAGAACCAATCATCACCTTGAGATTTGCCTCATCAATATCCTTCTCGGTAATAACCTGACCGTCTCTTCTTGCCGCAATAATTGCCGCCTCATTCATAAGATTTTCAAGCTCTGCTCCTGAATATCCAACTGTATTCTTTGCAACATTTTTGAGATTTACTCTCTCATCCATAGGCTTTTTCTTTGAATGTACCCTAAGAATTGCTTCTCTGCCTGCAACATCCGGAAGATTTACGGTTATCTGTCTGTCAAATCTGCCCGGTCTTAAAAGTGCAGGGTCTAAGATATCTGGTCGGTTAGTTGCCGCAATCATTATTACACCTTCGTTTTCACCGAATCCGTCCATTTCTACAAGAAGCTGATTCAAGGTCTGCTCTCTTTCATCGTGACCGCCGCCCATTCCGGCACCACGCTTTCTGCCCACTGCATCAATTTCATCAATGAATATGATACACGGCTTATGTCGCTTTGCCTGCTCGAACAGGTCTCGCACTCTTGATGCACCCACACCGACATAAAGCTCCACGAAATCCGAGCCGCTTATTGAGAAAAACGGTACATCTGCCTCACCTGCAACCGCCTTTGCAAGAAGTGTTTTACCCGTTCCCGGAGGACCTACAAGTAAAATTCCCTTTGGAATTCTTGCACCAAGCCTTGTGTATTTTGAAGGATCCTTCAAAAATCCCACTATTTCCTGAAGCTCTGCCTTTTCTTCATCTGCTCCTGCAACATCCTCAAAGCTTGCAGTTTTCTCAGCTGAAATCTTTGAAAGGTTTTTCGTGAACGGATTTGCACCTGAATTACGCTTGAGAATCATAAGGAAAAGGAACAGTGTAACTGCCGTCAATCCTATATTTATTATGCTTTCCCACGGGAGTCCTGCCGGCTTTACTGACTGCTTGAGTGTACCTGCCTGCATCTGTGAATTCATCGCTTCGCCACAATCCGCATTAAGTGTAGCCTGCGACGGAATCACAACCTCATATTTATTTTCGCCTATCACAATTTCCGCTTCGCCGTTGCCTAAGTATATTGATGTTACCTCGCCTGCGTTTACGGCTCTTACAAAATCGGAATACGGCATTGTTGGTGTTTTCATAAATGCACCTAATATGAAGCTATACACACTGTATATAACCAGCATCATAAGTATCCACGAAAACAGTCCTCTGAATGGTTTACGTTCCAATAGTATTTTCCTCCTGATTTGTTTGTATTAGTTTTACTTTAAATGAAATATCATTTTTCCCGAATTCATATGCACTGTCGTTACGGAGTGTTCCCACGCAGGCAATTTTATTGTCTGCCGTTATTATAGGCACACTCATTCGTGCACTTTTGGGTATTTTTTCGTCTATAAACAGATTTTTGACTTTTTTACTTCCCTGCATACCCGAAGGATTGAATTTATCACCGCTTCGTCTGTTACGGAGTGAAATTACAGCTGCTTCATCAGCACTGAAATATATTGCTCCTTTTTCATCCTTGCTTTCGCATTTTTCAAGCCTTGCATATACGTTAAGCTCGTGAATTAAAACATCCTCGTTCAATTTAAGGATATATTCAAATTCGTCCACCTCTTCGAGCTTTGAAATTATAATCCTGTCATATTCAACAGCCGCACTGATTCCGCCCGGCAGCATTATGCTTTTGCCGCTTTTTGCGGCTTTGCACAGGCGGATTATATCCTCTACTGCAATTGACGATACATCTGAATTACTGCCCGATGCATCGGATATCATATACATAAATACTCTGCGTACAAGAGCGATATGCTCTTTATTTACCATATCAACTGGAGCCGACATATTTTTTACGTATTTATTGTATATTGTCCTTGCTGATGAAGCTATATAGTTATTTTCGTCATTTATCAGCTCTGCATTTTTTGTTACAGTGCCGATGAAATTTGCATTGAATTCTGACTCAATTTCCGGAATCAGCTTCAGGCGGATTTTGTTGCGGGTATATATTGTTTCTTTGTTGGTGCAGTCAATTACGTATTGAATACCGTTATTATCACAGTATTCTTCAATCTCTTCCCTGCCTGTATAAAGAAGAGGTCTTATTATATCATCTCTTTTTACGGGTATACCGCATAATCCCTGCGTGGTTGAGCCACGCATAAAATTCATAATGAGCGTCTCTGCATTATCGTTTTTGTTATGTGCGGTTGCAATTTTTGTGTATCCGTACTCCTTCTGAAGTCTGCCAAAGAATTCGTATCTGACCCTTCTTCCCGCCAGCTCCTCTGAAATTCCTTCAAGCCTTGCAATTTCTGTCACATTTTCACTGCCTATGTGGAATTTAATTCCGAGCCTTTTTGCAAAGGTTTCTGCCTTCAGGGCATCACTCTTTGCCTCTTCGCCACGGATATTATGATTCATATGTGCCGCCGCCACGCTTATTCCAAGCTCGTCTGCAAGCGAGCACAGCACGTGTACAAGGCACATCGAATCAGCTCCGCCCGACAGACCTACAAGTACCCTGTCGCCCTCTTCTATAAGCTGATATTTTTTAATTATCTCTTTAATAGAATTAATCATTTTCCTTTAATCTGTATTCAATATTTGAAAACTTGGTATATTCGCCCTTCCAGCCAAGCTTGAACATTCCCGTTTCACCGCTTCTGTGCTTCGCCACGATACATTCCGCAAGTCCCTTGTCGTCACTGTTTTCATTATAGTATTCGTCACGGTATAAG
>JAZQHZ010000347.1:0-9358 GCA_045540855.1 Clostridia bacterium | reverse complement strand
TGGTAAGACAGGCAGAGTTTACGGTCACTTAATGGGACTTTTAACTACAATGAAGGGTTTCCCGCTTGCATACAACAAGGATATGCAGGAGGATAAGGAGCCGATATTTGATGCAATTGATACAGTTAAGCTTTGTATTCCGGTATTCTGTGATATGCTTGCTACAATGACCGTCCGCAAGGATAATATGTTACAGGGCTCAAAGGGCGGATTCACAAACGCAACTGATGCCGCTGACTATCTTGTTAAGAAGGGACTTCCCTTCCGTGAGGCTCACGCAATCATCGGTCAGATGGTATTCTACTGCATCGAGCGTGACATCGCATTAGATCAGTTATCAATAGCAGAGTTCAAGCAGTTCTCACCGATTATTGACGAGGATATCTATGATGCAATCAGTATGGACACCTGCGTAAATGACCGCAAGGTTATTGGTGGTCCTGCAAGGGAAGTTGTTGAAAGAGCAATTAAGAAAGCTGAGTCTTTCTTCCAGACAGTTGAAGAATAATCCAAAAGCCGAGGTTGCATAACACCTCGGCTTTTAAATTATTCAGTTCTTAAGCTCTGCATAAACTCCTCAAGATACGGCTGTCTGTTCTTTAAGTATGTCTCTATCTGTTCAAGCCTGAAATCACGGCTTGGGATATACTTGTGCTTTGAGCTTACGCCTTCCCATACACTTTCGTCCAGGTCATATAAATCCTGACCTACTCCGTCAGTAAAGTACTTGAATTCAGCCATAATGCTTTCATCTGAAAGCTCATTTGCTCTTAATTCCTTATATCTTTCATAGATTTCGTTTCCGAATGCCTGCTCAAACTTGCTCCACAAATTACTTGTGCGATACATCGCCCAGTCTGTTGAATTTGTATTAAACAGTGCATCTGCACCTATTATCTTTTTTCCCGTCCAGTGCAATCCGTATGTACTGTCAAGGTCATACAGACTCGGATACCATACCTTACCGTCAAAGGTAACCATAATCATATTCTTTGCATAGCCGTCTGTATGTCCTATGATATGTGCCATTACATAGTAATTCAGCATTGCATCCATATCAAGATACTCGCTGAAATTCGCCTTGTATTCCTCAACTGTCGAATCCTTTACAAAGGCAATCATTCTGTTGAATTTCTCTCTTGCCTGGTCCGGATAATCCTCCGGCTCTATGATCTCCCAGTCACTGTCACTTGTGGAAAGATTCTGGAAGAGGCACGCACCCTTTTGCTGTTCCGCTCCGAAGGCTATATGGTCAAGATTATCCGAATCTATACCAAATGCCCAGTCCTTCTTCGGAATATTCCAGGTATATATTCCCTGATCCTCACCGTTCAGGTATACGTGAATCGGGAAGCCGTCAATAAGTCCCGTTTCGCCGCTCGGCAACGAATTTTTCTGAATCTTTGCCGCAAGCCTTGCACTTACGATATTTCTTGCGTGAGTTGAATCTATCCAATTTGCTTTCAGGCAATAATTATGCGCCTTTGGCCATTCCTTGAACTGCTTTTTAAGCTTTGAATCATGCAACTCATCCTTAAACATTTTCAAGTTATAATTATATTTCGGATAGCCTTGTGTTACACTTGAACGTCCCTGCCATTTTATCTGTGCATATGAAGTGAACTCCTCCGTAGAACTCTTATATGTAAGCACAACGTCCTTGTATTCCTCTCTTGAAATGCCTGTAACATCACCTGTTAAAGTTACAACCGGTATATCACCGTATGCCGGCTCGTGAGAATACGGGTCAGGCGTCGGAGTTGGCTCCGGCGTAGGTGTTGGTGTGGGCTCCGGTGTCGGAGTCGGCGTAGGTGTAGGTGTTGGAGTGGGTGTTGGCGTTGGCGTTGGTGTCGGCTCCGGTGTGTATACCGGAACTATGCTGAGATTCAGTGTGATTGGCTTTGTTGAAGCCTTTTCCCACAGCATCACCTTAAGCTCATATTCCATACTCGTATCCACATCAAATCTGCCGCTGATTACATTTTTAGCAAGACTTACAAGCTTGCCTTGTGATGTGTACAGTGCAGTATATATATCATTTTCTTTAGCTTTGTCTGATGCATCAAGCTCATATTCAATTGCATCGGCAGTCTTTTCAGCCCGCAAAATTGCTATATCATCCTGAGCATATACACTAAGACCTGACAGCATCACAAAAGCCATAAACAACGCACACAGTATTTTTTTCATTACATTCCCTCCTCAACAAGCGTAAATCTCTTTACCTTTTCACCGTTCACCTCTACCGTTTCATCCCACATATGTGCAGGTCTCACCCAGATCCCACCGTCACCGTAAAGTGCCTTATAAACCACCATTTTTTCAAGAGTCTCGGAATGAGTGGCAATATCTATCAGCTCATATCTGTTGCCCTTGTAATGCTTATATATTCCCTTTTTCATCGGACACCTCCTGAGCGTCAATCAAATTCAGCACGTCTGCTATCGCACCGTCATTGTTTGAGCAAACTACATAATCTGCCGCTTTTTTAACTTCCGCTTCTGCATTTGATACCGCAACTCCGATTGCGGCTTTTTCAAGCATATCAATATCATTCATATTATCGCCCACCGCTATTGTCTTATTGCGATCAATACCAAGCATATCTGCAAGCATCAGCACTGCTTTTCCCTTGCCTACTCCGCCGGTTACAATATCAAGATACTTCTCTCCACTTCGCACGCAAAAGCCCTTGTCATATTCCTTACGGTAAATCGGCTCAAATTCGTCAAGCACGTCCTTGTCAGCGATTATAAGCCACTTTATCCACGGTACATTCCACACCTCGTCCGGCAATTCGTAGCACACATCATATCCTCTCAGCTTGAAGCGTGCAGTTTCTTTACAATGCTGATATACATAGGTTTCCTCACTTTCTGTGTAAACCTCAAGTCCTAAATGCGGTTGTTCTTCGAATACACGCTTCAATATCAGCTTTCTCTCTTCCTCAATTGCCCTTGAAAACAGGGTTTTGTTTTCGTCAAAGTCATATATTTTTGCACCGTTATGCATAATCGCCGGTGCATTTATCGCAGTGCGGTCAAGGTACATTTTCACCGCCGGCATCACTCTTCCCGTTGCAACGGTGAATTTACCGCCCTCGTCCTTGAAATGCTGTATTGCTTCTATATTTCTGCGGCATATATCGTGGTCGTCTGTGAGGAGTGTTCCGTCCATATCCGACACAATCAGCCAGCCATCATATTTACCCATAAAATCTCCTATTTCTTTTCAGTTGCCATTCTTAAAAGCTTTGCAAACTCGCTTTCTTCCTCTTCCTGCTGTTTATTCTGATTCTTTAAATACTGCTTCGTAAATGCCTTAGTTGCAGCATTCTTTGCACCCTGAGTTCTTGTCTTATGCTGTTCCTGACTTTCTCTGAAGCCGCACTTGCACACAAAATTTTTCTTGTCACCCTTACCGATAAGTTCCATTTTCTTATGACATTCCGGGCAACGTGCGTTAGTCACCGTACTTAGACGTTCACGATATCCGCATTCTCTGTCCTGACAAACATACATCTTGCCGTTTTTACCGTTTACCGACAGCAAGAACTTTCCACATTCAGGACAGGGCTTTCTTGTCATATTATCGTGAACATATTCCGACTCCGACTTTACCACACTTGAAACAAGCTCACAGGTATATTTGGTAATATTTTCAATGAATTTATTTTTATCGTTATTTCCCTTGCTTATTTTTTCAAGCTCCATTTCCCACTTTGCAGTCAGAAGTGGCTCGCACAAGTCCTTCGGGGCAAGCTTTATAATCTGCTCACCCTTAGACGTTGCTACTATTTCCTTACCACGTCTTTCGATATAGAAGGAATTGAACAGCTTTTCTATTATATCAGCTCTTGTCGCCGGAGTTCCCAGTCCGCCGCCGATATAGTCCTTCATTTCCTCATCCTCAATAAACCGTGACGGATTTTCCATCGCGCTTAATAAGCTCGCCTCAGTATAGCGTGCCGGCGGCTTGGTTTTTCCCTGCTTCATTGTAACATTACGGCACGGATAGCTTTCGCCCTTTTTAATCGGCGGCAGCTTCTGAATCACCTCGTCAGTTTCCTCGTCCTCATATTCGCCGTTATATACCTTCTTCCAGCCCTCACTTACAACCTCAGAGCCGTTGGCATAGAATTCGTGTCCTTCACAGCTGAATACCGCACTTACACTCTTGTATTCGTAATCAGGCAGGAAGTTTGCAAGAAATCGCTTAACAACAAGATTATAAATTCTTATCTCATCATTATTCATTGAAACGAAGTCCGGGCTTTCCTCCGTCGGAATAATTGCGTGGTGGTCACTTACCTTTGCATTGTTCACGCAAGCCTTGCGAATCTGCTTTCTTTCGCGGATGATTTCGTTCGTGATTTCACGGTAATTTCCCGATGCAACTGCTTTAATGCGGTCATACAGAGTGGGTACAATATCTGTTGTGAGATAGCGTGAATCAGTTCTCGGATACGTCAGCACCTTGTGCTGCTCATATAATCTCTGCATAATATTTAAGGTTTGCTTTGCACTGTAACCGTAAAGCTTATTTGCATCTCGCTGTAATTCCGTTAAATCATAGAGCATCGGTGCAGGTGTGTGCTTTGGTGTTTCCCTTACTTCAATTACCTTGAAATCCCTGCCTTTTACCGCTTTTAAAATTGCCTCTGCCTTTTCCTTATTGAAAAGTGAGGTCTGCTTTTTATCGTCACGATATGTTGCAAAGCATCTGCCCAAATCTGCGTTTATTGTGTGAAATTCCTTCGGCACAAATTTTCTGATTTCCTCCTCACGTCTGCAAATGATTGCAAGTGTCGGAGTCTGTACACGTCCTGCACTTAGCTGTGCATTAAATTTGCATGTCAGTGCCCTTGTTACGTTAAGTCCTACAAGCCAGTCTGCCTCAGCTCTTGCCTGTGCACTCATATACAGATTCATATATTCCTTTCCATCACGCAGATTATTAAAGCCATCACGGATTGCTTTATCTGTCTGTGACGAAATCCAAAGACGCTTTATTGGCTTTTTACAGCCTGCCTTTGCTATTATCCATCTTGCAACCAGCTCACCCTCACGGCCTGCATCGGTTGCTATAATAAGGCTCTCAACCTCACTTGACTTCATAAGTGAGCTTACCGCCTTATACTGCTTTGCACTCTGACCGATTACAGACAAATCCATTCTTTTTGGAAGCATCGGCAATGATTCAAGGCTCCACTGCTTATATTGCGGACCGTAGTGCTCCGGGTCTGCAAGCTCCACAAGGTGTCCCAGTGCCCACGTTACTATATATTTATCACCTATAATACAGCCGTTTCCGTTTTTCTTGCAGCCGAGTACTCGCGCAATTTCCCGTGCCACTGACGGTTTTTCAGCTAATACTAATATTTTTGACATTATTCTATTTCCTTTCAGGTGTTTTTTATATTATACCATAAAAAATCCGATACATCAAGTATGTATCGGATTTTTTGATACGTTATTGTTTTTTAGAATTGCATCTGATGTGTATTATGAAAATCAATCTCACAAAAGCATACAGTCCATATACACAAATCGGTATTTCAATTGCACATATCTGACTGTTGATAATGTAAGCTAAATATAACAACACCGAAAGACTACAAAGTGTAATCAATATTGATAGATATATTGACTTATACTTGAATGCTTCTGTTTTTTCCAAAGCATATTTAGAGCAAAACGCTATAAAAAGTATTATTGAAACAGTCGTCATTGCAATCAGCCAAGCTGGGTTAATATTAGTTTCTGTCCATTTTTCAACGCTGACTACTAAGTCGCATATAATATCCAAAAATACTGATATTGCAAAAAATATAAATATTCTTTGTCTTCTGCATGCTAATAAACCTTCCACAAAAGCCCAGTAATTATAAATCATACTTATTTCTCCTTTATCAAAGTGGCTGCATTGATGAAATACTGTTCCAATAGAAAACCTTTGCAGTGCCGTTATTTACCGCATCACCTGCTTCAGACTGCTTAACCTTTGAGGTTACAACTCCCGATAATCTGCCGTTTTCATCATAGCTTGCCTCAATCTTTACAACCTCCGGCTCTGCCTTCGGCGTGAGTGCAAGTCCGTATACATACCAAGCACCCGAAAGTGAATAAATATATACCGGCTCATTTGCTTTAAGTCCTGTTATGGTGTAGCTCATACCGCTTAATACTGAAACTGTCTGCTTTGTTGAGCGTTGCTCTACTACAACCTCTCTTGCTGTATCCTTATTTGATGAAGCACAGTCAATAACGAGGTCACAGTCAACATCCGGCGTAAATATCAGACATCTTGCACCTGTTACGGTATTGCCCTTGCCGCCTATCTTAATTCGCTTTGTATACGCAGTTGTGCCTATTGTTGTTTTATTCTCCGTTACTTCAACGCCCGATTCAGCCGTTGCACCTACGTCAAGTCCGTTATGGAATATTGTTGCTGAATATGTTCCTGTCGTGAAATCATTTGCAATCCACTTTATGCCCTCACCTACCACTGTAACCGTTGATGACGGTGCAAGTGTCGGTGCAGGAGTTGCATTCGGGTCCGGTGTTGGTGACGGAGTCGGTGTTGGTGTAGGCTCCGGTGTATTTGTAGGAATCGGTGTCGGTGTAGGCTCTGCTGTCGGTGCAATTGTTGCATTCGGGTCTAAGGTCGGCTCTGCTGTCTTTTCAGGTGCTACTGTTGCACCCGGTGCAGTTGCAGGATACGTACCGCCCGATACATATGTCGCTTTCACTTCTGAAGTGTATGCCTTCACCTTGCTTTCAAGCTCGGTATTGATGTCATAAATTGCATCATCAACCTCGTCATTGAATTCAAACTCGAAATCGTTGCCGCAACGTCCCGAATATTTTTCCACCACCGCCGGAACATTTGCCGGTACATCGGGAGTATATTCATACATCGCAGCAGCCGTATCGAAATTGTTATATGTAGTTCCGCCTGAAAGTGTCTTGTATGTTGACGGCACCTTTTCGTCTCTTGTATCTGCAAAGTAGGCATCAAAGGTTGTTGCATTGTCCTTTGCATTGATTATCGGATTTCCGCCATAGATTGCGTTATTATATGCCTTTATAATTCCGCCCGTTTCGCCTGAGAAGGTTCCGTCACCTAAAGCATCCGTTCCCTGCAATGATGAAAGCATCGGGTGGAGACAATTACGGAAATAGTTCGCCTCAACAAACGCTGATGAGCCTGTTGTTACGCCCACGCCATACTTTGCATTACCGTCAAAATAGTTATTATAAATATGGATTGAACCCTTTCTGATTCTCGGATGACGTGAGTCCGAATGGTCAAACCAGTTATGGTGATATGTTACATAGAAATCTACGCTGTCCTGATGCATTCCGCACAGTGAGCATTTTCCCGAATCCCAGAAATGGTTATATGAGATTGTTACATAGGTTGAATTACCCTTAATGTCACACGAGCCATCGCCCTTTTCCTGGTCTCCGCCCTTATTGTTTCCGTAGAAAATATCGTTGTTATGTACCCAGACATTTGTGTTATCGGTATCAAGCGAAAGTCCGTCGTCCTTGAAGCTCTTTATACCGAAGTTTCGGATTTCAACGTTATTTGCCTCACGCATCAAAAAGCTCCAGCCTTCAAGGATTGTGTCCTCGCCTACGCCCTCCATTGTCACGTTGTAGCAGCCCTTTACCTGAATATATCCAGCACTGTTCAGATCTGCTACTGCCGAAGCAGGAATGTGACCGATATAGCGGATAATAAGCGGTGTCTTGTCATAGCCCTTCTGTCTGCCTGCCATAATTTCAGCAAGTCCGACCTTGGTTTCAATTTTACCCTTACCGTCTATTATAACATCTGCTGTGATTGTATTTACGTTTGTCTTGTCTACATACAGAATAATAGCATCTGATTTCGGTGTACCGTCATCGTTGTAACCACCCGAAGCTGTGCCATTAGGCGATTTCGGATCGTGTGCAAAGCCGTCACGGTTGTGTGCCTTAACCTGCATTACACCAGTTTCCTTGATGTCGCTTTCCACACCTGCAATAACTGCCGCAACCTTCATTGTATACTCACCCTCAGCAAGTCCCAATGCATCTGCACGGTAGTATGTATCGTAGCGGCGAACTAATTCGTCGTCAATTTTCGTATATTCCGTATCCGCTGCTTTCTTGACATATACATTGTATTTATCCACCTCACGTGTGTTTGTCCACGCTACGTATGCACTCTCAAGCCACGGCTCATAGTCGATGATTGTAAGTGCTGACGGAATCGAGGGATCGGTTGTCGGTCCCGGTGTCGGTGTCGGTGCCGGAGTTGCATTCGGGTCTGCGGTGGGTGCCGTTGTCGGTGCAACATATTCTCCGTATGTAATTGTCATTGTTGATATGTATGCATGATTTTTGCTTATAGAGGTTGTTGCACCCTTTAATACGTCATAATAATCGCCCGCAGGAGTACCTGATACTCTGTATGAGCCTGCCGGAAGATTCGGTATAACAAGTGCCTGCTCCTTAGATGAGGTTGTGTACATCTCACCCGTTGTTGTATTGGTTACGAGTGTACCCTTGCTCATATTCGAATGTGATGATGTAAAGCTCAGGGTAAACGTTGATGTAGCGTTGAAATCAATATAGCTTGACGTTGTATCGCCGCCCGAAAGCTTTATATATGCCTTTGAATCTGATGCAAGCTCATTAATTACGCCCGTAAGCCCTTCATAGCCTGCAAGTGTAGTGTTCAAGCTGTCCTTTGCATATCCGTTTGCCGAGGAAAACGCAGTGAAATCATATGAAAACACAGTATCCTCTGCCATCGTCGGAGCCACAAGTATGCTTGCTGAAATTGCAGCTGCACTTATTAGTGCGGTGATTTTTTTGAAATTCATAAAAATCCTCTCCCTTAATTTTGATACATATATTTTATCATTTTTTTGGTTGATTTTCAACATCATATATACATACAGCAAAATATTAGTGTTTTATTGGCAATATTTCTTGAATATAACGTTGTTTTTCTTCATATTATTAAACATCAATTCTGAAAGGACAAACATTATGAACGTGAGTATATGTGCTGATAAAGAAAACGTAAAAAAGAATAATACTATAAATTACACTGTATCGGTTTCAGAGAATGAAAATAATTCGGATGTGGTTTTGGAAATCATTCCGTGTGCAGAGATTTTTCCTGAATCCTGTCTTGAATTCCCTGAACACCAATTAAATGAAAACGGAATTTTAGAAATAGAGATACCCAATGCCGATTCTGATTTCGAAGTACATTTCAATGCTACGGCTATAAAATCCTTTGAACAAAACACAACTGCCGTTATTGCCACCTCTGACAATAACGGCAGTATTAATGA
>JAZQHZ010000346.1:0-2363 GCA_045540855.1 Clostridia bacterium | reverse complement strand
TGCTTCCGAAATACAGAGGTGCGGCACCTATTCAGCGTGCAATCATAGACGGTGAAGCTGTGACCGGTGTTACGATAATGCAGATGGATAACGGCCTTGATACTGGCGATATGCTTTTAAAGGCTGAAACTCAGATAGGCGAATACGAAAGTGCAGAGGCACTTTTTGACAGACTTGCCGCTCTTGGCGGTGAGCTTTTGAATAAGGCACTTAAGGATATAGATAACTTAACTCCGCAAAAGCAGAATGAGAACGATGCAACCTATGCACCGAAAATCAGCCGTGAGGACGGTGAAATTGACTGGTCGAAGAGTGCGTCAGAAATTTCAAAGCTTATCTGCGGAATGAATTCGTGGCCTTTGGCGTATACTTCGTATAAGGGCGAGGCTCTTAAAATTGCAGAGGCAATAAAGTATGATGCTTCGGGTAAGCCGGGTGAGATTATAGAGCTTAAGAAAAATGAAGGCTTAATCGTAGGCTGCGGCGAGGGTGCATTGTGTGTAAAAATTGCGCAGTTTGCCGGTAGCCGTAAAATGAACGTAGAGGATTACGCAAGGGGACACGAAATAGAAATCGGTGTGATTTTAGGTGAATAAGGAGATACATTATGCTTGGCGGATATTACTATTATGACGTAACATATATATTGGTTTTAATAGGATTTGCATTCACTATGTTTGCATCCTTCGGCGTGAATTCGACCTTTAATAAGTATAAGGATGTAATGAACAGACACGGGCTGACGGGCGCGATGGCGGCAAGAAGAATACTTGATGCAAACGGACTTCATCACGTGCAGATTGTAAGAATTGCGGGAAACTTAACGGATAATTTCAATCCTAAAACAAACGTTGTAAGTCTGTCAGATTCAACGTATAATTCAACCTCAGTTGCGGCAATCGGAGTTGCGGCACACGAGTGCGGGCACGCAATTCAGCATCAGACGGGCTATGCACCGATAAAGGTAAGAAACGGAATTTATCCGGTGGTAAGAATAGGAAATATGGCGGCAATGCCGTTGTTTATAATTGGCTTATTTTTAGGACTTGGTGACCTTGCAATGTTTGGCGCATTGCTTTTCGGACTGGTATTGGTTTTCCAGCTTGTAACGCTTCCGGTGGAATTTAACGCAAGCACAAGAGCAATAAGAACTCTTGAAGGAATGTATATGCTCGATGATGAGGAAATCAAGGGAGCAAAGAAGGTATTAAAGGCGGCGGCTATGACATACGTTGCAGCAGCGGCTTCAACTGCATTACAGTTTTTAAGATTAGTAATGTTAGCAAACAGACGTAGAGATTAAGAGGTGAAAGAGCTTGAATACACGGGAGTTAGCCGTAAAAACCTTGTATGAAATTGAATACAACGGTGCGTTTTCAAATATTGCAATAAAGGATGCACTCGCAAAAAATGAATTGACGAGACAGGAAAAGGATTTCTTTGTCGGTCTTGTATACGGAACTCTCGATAAAAAGCTTACTCTTGATTATATAATAGGGAAATTTTCGAAAGTAAAGCTGAAGAAAATTTCGAAATTCATTCTGATTATATTAAGAATCGGAATATATCAGTTGAAATATATGGACTCCGTTCCCGAAAGTGCGGCGGTGAATGAAAGCGTAAAGCTTGCCCGCCGTTACGGGCACAGTGCGTCAGCAGGCTTTGTAAACGGCTTACTGCGTACCGCATCAAAGAATGAGGTTACATATCCAACGGATAAATGCGAATATTTATCTGTAAAATACTCATTCCCGATGCAGATGTGCGAAAAGTGGGTAAGTGATTTCGGATTTGAGTTTACGCAAGAGCTGATGAAGGCATTTGAAAAGCCGTCAACTCTTATTTTAAGGGCAAACACGTTAAAGATAACGGTTGAAGAGCTTGCAATTAAGCTTAATGAAAAAGGAATAGAAACAGAAATCACTGATGACGGTATAAAGGCAGACGGATTTGACATAGCTTCTGATGAGCTGTATAAAAACGGTTACTACACCGTTCAGGATACAGCCGCAATGCAGAGTGCAAAGCAGCTTTCGCCTAAAGAGGGCGAAACGGTAATAGATATGTGTGCCGCACCCGGCGGCAAAACAACGCATATGGCAGAGCTGATGAAAAACAGGGGCGAAATCAAGGCATTTGATATTTATGAGCATAAAATTGAGCTGATAAAAAAGAATGCAAAAAGGCTTGGTATTGACATAATAGACGCACAGGTGCGTGATGCCTCGATATATTATGAGGAGCTGCACGAAAGTGCAGACAAGATACTGTGTGATGTGCCCTGCACCGGCACAGGAATTATCGGCAGAAAGCCTGATATCAAGCACAATCGCAGGGAAGATGCAAGTCGGATCGTAGCCATG
>JAZQHZ010000345.1:0-3117 GCA_045540855.1 Clostridia bacterium | reverse complement strand
AAAATCTTTTTATTTCACCCTCAATCACAGGATAGGCATATGTAGAAAACTGCGTATCATAGCTTACATCAAACTTGTCCACCGCCTTAATCAAGCCGATTACTCCAACCTGTACAAGCTCTTCTCTGTCGTAGCCTCTGTCTCTGAACCGTGATGCAATCTTTTCCACAAGCCGCAGATTCTCCTCAATCATCCGCCCTCTTGCACTTTCATCGCCCTGCCGCATCCGATTCAGCAAACACGCATTATCTGTCACCCTTTCACCCTTTTCCTCATTATCACCCTTGTACCTCGTCCCACTACGCTCTCAACCTCAACCTCGTCCATAAAGGTCTGCATAATAGTAAAGCCAAGCCCTGAACGTTCCGCCTCGGGAGCCTCGGTATACATCGGCTCCATAGCAAGCTCAATATCCTCTATTCCCTTGCCACGGTCGCTTATTTTAATTTCTACCATATCCTCCTTTATTGCTCCCTCCATCACAATCTTGCCGATTCCCTCGCCGTAGCCGTGAATTACGGCATTTGTAACCGCCTCCGATACCGCCGTTTTAATCTCCGACATTTCCTGCACCGTCGGGTCCAGCTCCAGCACAAATGCCGAAATCACACTTCGTGCAAACCGCTCATTTTCTGAGCTGCTCAAAAATTCAAGCTTCATTATGTTCATTTTCCAATTCTCCTTTATCACAGATTGTAATTATCTCTCCCAGACCGGACAAGCCAATCAAACGAACAATTTCAGGCTTTGCATTTATTATGTAAATCCTGCCGCCCAGAATCCTTACCTTGCGGTATCTGCCCATTATCATCCCTATCCCGGACGAATCCATAAATCCCACGTCCGAGAAATCAAAGGCTACGTTTATAACTCCCGTAGAGCTGATTATTTTATCCACCTCAGTACGAATCTGTGCTGCACTGTGATGGTCTATATCACAATGTGGTGAAATCAGCAGTGTTCTCTTTTGTTTTATAATTTTCATTTCCATTGCACATCACTCCTTTTCACATTATTTTAACATAAAAAGCCTCATTTTTCTGTCGAAAAATGAGGCTGTCGTGCGACAAAAAAATCAGCCTTTCGGCTGATTTTTAATTCGGTATTGTCATTATCTGTTCAATCGACACTTCTCTCTCACACATCGGAGTTATTGTGTCGATAAATATCTTAAAATGCGACATTTTATTGTGATCCTCAATCACAACGTCATTCAACCATTCCTCAAGGAAGGTGAATTCTGTCACATCGTTTCGTCCCTGATAAATACGGTATGAGAGATTACCTCGCTCCTTGCGTGTAGCACGTGCGACAACAACTGCCGCTTTCTTAAATGCGTCTACGCAATCCGGCTTTACTTTAAATTTTGCGACTATTGTTATCATAGCTTTCTCTCCTTTTGGTTTATACTGTTATTATACCATAAATTATAATATTTTGCAATACCTTTATCCCAATTTCATCATATTTTGTGCCGCAATCATTATGCCGAGCTTTGCCGACTCATACGTGAGTCCGCCCTGCATATATGCCACGTACGGCGGCTTCATCGGTGCGTCTGCACTCAGCTCTATTGATGAGCCCTGCACGAATGCTCCTGCCGCCATTATTACCTGATCCTGATATCCCGGCATATCCCACGGCTCCGGCACTACGAAGCTGTCTACCGGCGAGCCCTTCTGTATGCCCTGACAGAATGCAATAACTCTTTCAGGTGCGTTAAACTTGATTGACTGAATAATATCGTGACGGTCCTCTGTGGGCTTCGGGTCCACCTCACAGCCGAGCTTTTCAAGCACTGCCGCACACAGCACTGCACTCTTTATTGCCTGAGCAGTGATATGCGGAGCCATAAAAAAGCCCTGATACATATTTCTGTTCTGACCGATTGATGCACCGCATTCCTTACCTATTCCCACGCAGGTGAGACGGTATGAGCAAAGCTCTACCAGATCACTTCTGCCCGCAATGTATCCGCCCGTAAGTGCAAGTCCGCCGCCCGGATTTTTAATAAGCGAGCCTGCAATCAGGTCTGCACCGTAATAGGTCGGCTCGTGCAGATCTACAAATTCGCCGTAGCAGTTGTCCACCACACAGATTGTATCGGGCGAAATATCCTTCACAAACTTCACAAGCTCGCCGATATATTCCGCCGAATATGTAGGTCTCCAGCCATAGCCCTTTGAACGCTGAATTTCCACCGCCTTGATTTTTCTTGAGGTCAGAACCTCTCTTATCTTATCAAAATCGGGAAGTCCCTCCTCAGTGAGTGCCGCCTCGCAATAGTCGATGCCGTAATCCTTCAGTGAGCCTCTGCCGTCCTCACCGCTTATTCCGATTGCCTCTTCAAGCGTGTCATAGGGCTTACCTGTAATTGCAAAGAGTGTATCACCCGGACGAAGCACTGCATATAATGCAGTTGCAATTGTATGTGAACCGTTCACGAAATGGTGACGGACAAGTGCATCCTCCGCCTCAAAAACCTGTGCGTATACCTTGTCCAAGGTGTCACGTCCCAGATCGTCATAGCCGTAGCCGGTGGTAGGCAAAAGGTGAGTTTCCGACACTCTGTTGTCATAAAAAGCCTTCTGCACCTTATACTGGTTTTGCTCCGCAATCTCCTCAATTTTCTTGAACTGCTCCTTTATTTCAGCCTCCGCAGCACTGACAAGCTCTGATACAATAGCACTGACACCAAAGCTTTCTCTTAAAAATTCGTTTTTATTCATACTTTTTCCTTTCAAAATTGGCATTTTAACTGCTTTATTATATCATATCCTTTTTATTTGGTCAACCATTTTCAAAAAAACTATGGACAAAATCGGATTTACGTGATATAATAGAAAATGCCAAACTAATTTTAATTCAATACTATTACGGATGTTTTTTTATTTCGGTAAAAATGCATGCGTTTCTTGGCATACGTGCATTCGTATGGTATTGATATAAGTTAGTTTGGCGACAGCTTAAAACCGCATGCGTTTTTCGGCGTGTGGTTTTATGCTACACGCCTTTTTTAATTCCGGAATATATAGGCAAAATTTATTACGAAAGGATGATGCCAAAAAAAATCAGACTCCGAATGTTTACCACAACACAATTAACAAATGTACATCT
>JAZQHZ010000344.1:0-23738 GCA_045540855.1 Clostridia bacterium | reverse complement strand
TACAGAAACAAATAACCAAATCAGCCATTCATCACGCTTTTTATCTGCAAGAACACAAATTCCAACCATTGATAGAGAAATAATGGCGATAATTCCGTATGCTAAAGACAAGAGGGGCACCTCCTTTTTCATCAGTTTTGTATGTCAATATGTATTTATATACAAAAATCCATATATATCATACCACAAAAGTAACAAAAAATCAATCGTAATACCCAACAAAGTTATTAGCCTGTTTTATTGCTACCTACACAACGAGGACAACCTGATATATGAAAAACGCCGCCGAGGACAATCCCCAGCGGCTTATTTTTAATATTTAAACACATTTATAATTTCTTTTTTATTGCTTACGGCATAGTTATAGGCAACTGCCGTTCCGCTTTTGGGTTGGTAGTCAAACAAATCTCGTTTGCTGTTTTTACGCCTTGGAGGAAGATAGTTTTCATCGTAATAAACCACGCAAAATTTGCTATGGTTAATCATTTCCTGATTTCGTTCTACATAGGAAGCTTTACCTGCTCCCGATACATGTTCCGGAAAGTAAGTATCTTCATAAAGTTCATACAAGCCTTCTCTATACGCTCTGCTTCCTTCACCATCTATATATTTATTTTCCGCTCTGACGTAGATGCGTTTTATTTCTGGGTGTTCGTTTTTTAATTCAGATACGGCATCATAGCAAAGGTCATCAAATTGGCTTTTACTCCCAAATAGGAAAGTGTCAATATCTTTGTTTATAATTAAATCCTCGATTACATCCACGAGGGCAGTTTTTAGTTCCGGTGTTTCTTTAATTTTTTCTATGGCCGAAGAAACAGCAGTTTTTTTCTTTATCTATATCGGGCATATTCTTTCACAAAACCCCTTTCACACATAATCAGCATTATGTGTGTAACGAAGACGGCTGAAATAAAAAAATCACCCTTTCAGGTGATTGCAGTTAACACAAATTCAAAAGAGCCTCAGACCAATGAGTCTTATTTTTTCATTGGTCTATTTGCCATGTGCAAATTATATGATGTTTATGTATTTTCGTGATATAATTTATTTGAAATTTTTGATGATTTTGCCACATAATGCTGATTATGTGGTCTTTTTAATTTTGTATCCGCACGAGTCCCATTCTCTGCAATTGTCTGCGGTGGGTTGAGCCATTTTCTATGGTATAGATTCTGGTAGTGTTTACACTTGAGTGACCAAGGATATCTGCCAGGCGAACAATATCCTTTTGCAGTGAGTAGTAGGTTCGTGCGAACAGATGGCGAAGGTTATGTGGGAATACTTTTTCTTTAGATACTCCGGCGGTTTCGCACAACTGTTTCATTGATTTCCATATCGAGTGCCGATCTCAGTTACATAGCCTTATTTATCACCCTGTATTCCTTCGGTGAACAGCCCAGTTGTGCTTTAAATACCTTATGAAAATACTGCGTAGAATTAAAGCCACTTTCGATTGCTATATCCAGTATTGACATATTACCGGATACCAATAGTTCTCGTGCAGTATTTATTTTTATATTGTTTATATAGCTTGAAACTGAAATTCCAAGCTGTTCCTTAAAAATCCGGCAAAGATGGCTTTTTGAGATATAGCATTTTTTTGCTAGTTCTTCTATTGAATTGATATCTTTATAATTGTTAGAAATATAATCCGTAATGTAATTGAGCTTTTCAATTGCATTTTTTCTTTGTGGATTTTTTTGCACTGATACTACGTTGGATGAAGTGTGGCTTAATATATTTAATACCGAGGCAATTGCAAGAAATTTGTCAGCAGGCAAAGCACTGCTTTCGTTATCGGCAATTTCAGACAAGCCTATACATTTTAAAAGCTCAGTTTCGTTTAAAGAAATAGTCTGTGAATTAAAGCAGTTCAATAAAATTCGTGACGCTTCTGTGGAAAAATAACGATTCATATATCCGGCGGTCACCTCAAGAATTACATATTCGCAGCCATCGGTAGACGTATAATAGTGAAATACACCGGGCACAAGCATCATTGCAGTTCCCGCATTTACTTTATAAAATTTATCGTATACTGAAAATTCACAGCTCCCTTTTGTTACAATAAAAATTTCGTACCAATTATGATAGTGGTGAGGCTGTGTTATATAATCCTTATCTCTTTTTCCTTTATGTACATTAATGTTATCTACATACTGAAGTGTATCGTAATTCATAAAATTATCACCCTTACTTATTATATCATACGCCCTAAATTAAGTCAACAAATAATATGAGACTATAATTGATGTTTTTTGAAAATATAGTTTATGAAAAAATATTCAATAGCTGATATAATATAATCAGTAAATAAAAGGAGACTAACAATATGAAAACTGCATTAGACTACGCAAAACTCGGTACGGCGGCACTTATGGATAAATTTACCGTAGAAACTCTGCCGCCGATGAACCATTTCCACTATCATCAGGGAGTATTTCTTGCGGGTGTGGAAAGAGTTTATAAGCTTACAAATGATGAAAAGTACAGAGACTATATCAAGGACTGGGTAGATATGCACATTGATGAGGAGGGAAATATACCTCGTCAGGCAGATACAATCTTTGATGATGTTCAGCCGTGTCTGCTTTTGTTTGATTTATATCGTGAAACAGGTGACGAGCGATATAAAATCGTGATGGACAGAAGCTTCAGAAACGTTGAGATGTGGCCTACTAATGCAAAGGGCGGTGTATGGCATATGAAGTTTATGGATAATCAGATGTGGCTTGACACAATGTATATGATGGGAGTGTTCAGTGCTAAATATGCACACGAGTTTGATAATCCGTATATGTTTGAGAAGCTTCATATGCAGGTGAAGCTGATGAGAAAATATATGACAAATCCCGAAAACGGTCTTTTGTATCACGTATGGGACGACTCGAAGAAGATTGAAAACTGTGATCCGGCTACAGGAGTAATACCTTATTGTTGGGGACGTGCAATAGGCTGGTATGTCGTAGCGATTGCAGAAATGCTTGATTATATACCGCAAAATCACCCGTTAAGACAGGATTTCATTGATATTGAAATTGAAGTACTAAACGCAATAAGAAAATATCAGGACAAGGAAAGCGGTTGCTGGTATCAGTTGGTTGATAAAGTGGACAATCCGAATAACTGGACAGAATCCTCGTGTACTGCACTCTTTACATATGCAATGGCAAAGTGCTTGAGAAAAGGTATAATTGACGAATCCTTCAGAGAGACGGCTATGAAGGGATATGAAGGAGCAATCGGCAAGACGGAAATGCGTGACGGTGTGCTTATAATGAAGGATATTTGCATCGGAACCGGTCACGGTGATGAAGAGCATTATTATAACCGTCCCACAAGTGAAAATGACCTTCACGGTGTAGGAGCATTTTTACTTATGTGTACGGAAATTCATAAGCTGATTAATAATATGTAAGGAGGAAAATTTATGCGTAAATTTATAAGCTTTGTTTTGAGCATTGCCATGCTGCTTTCAGGCATAAATGCGATGGCGGCAGATACGGAAACAAAGCCTGTAACCGGTGGTGACGGCGGTTCAAGATATATATTTAATCTTGGTGCAACAGAGGTCAACGGAAACGGCACATATGATTACAGTGATGAATATATGAGCATCCGCACGGCAATAGGAAGCAGTGATTCTGTTACAGCTGAAAACGGATTATATTTCTCAGGACCGAGCTGTAAGGAAACTCCGACAAGTGCGGCGGATTCAAACAGATACATTCTGTTAAAGCCGGTTTATGACGGAAAAATCACATTCACAATAAAGTTTACAAATGCAAGCAGCTCTGCAAAGGGACGTGTATGGGTGAACGATTTCTCTACAACCGAATTTGATTCGGTTGACCTCACAACCTTACAAAAGGGCGTGGGTACACAGCTTGGTAAAGACGCAACTTCATCATCAGCACAGACCGTAAGCTTTGATGTTACAGCTGGAAATACATATTCATTGCATACCTATAACAGAACCTCGTATATTACAAATATGTATTATGAAACACCGGTAATAACATCAACTCCGTCACCGATACCGACAGCAGCACCTACACCTACGCCGGAGCCGTTTACTGATGCGGCAAGAAAGGTGGAGTATCTTACAAGAGGTACAGTTGCGATAAAAACTGATAGCGGTGTATTTTTAAGCTGGAGATTGCTTGGCACAGAAAGTGCGGATACAAGCTTTGACGTATACAAAAACGGTGAAATGCTTTTAAGCGGCTATGAAAAAACAAACTACACCGATGCTGAAGGTACACTTAATGACGTGTATCAGGTAATTATAAGCGGCGGTGATATTTCAAAGGAAAAGAAAACAACGGTAATGGAAAAGGATTATATAGATATTCCGATTTCAAGACCTGTTCCCGATGTGGCGGGAAATGCACTTGCAGGAGAGGACTATACATACACCGCAAACGATGCAACGGTTGCTGACCTTGACGGTGACGGTGAGTATGAGTACATCTTAAAGTGGGACCCGACAAATTCACAGGACAACTATTACTCAGGCTATACCGGAAACGTATATGTTGATGCATACGAAACAGACGGTACGCTTATGTGGAGAATTGACATGGGTGTAAATATCCGTGCAGGTGCACACTATACGCAGTTTATAGCATATGACTTTGACTGCGACGGCAAGGCAGAGATTGCGATAAGAACAGCACCGGGCTCAAAGGATGCCACAGGTGCATATGTAACCGAGGTTGGTTTAAATCTCACAGAGGGAGATAACAGCAGGGATTACAGAAATACAGACGGACGAATTACAACTGCACCGGACTATCTCACAATGTTCAACGGTGAAACAGGTGCGGCAATGCAGACGGTTGATTTTTATGTACAAAGAGGTGACCTTGGTGCTTCAAGTGGCTGGGGAGGCGGAGCTGCTGATAATGGCAGTTACAGCGAGCGTTACCTTGCGGGCGTAGCTTATCTTGACGGTATAAAGCCAAGTCTTCTGATGTGCCGAGGTTATTATTACAGAGCAACTGTCGGTGCATATAGCTGGGACGGAGAGAATTTTGAGCTTGTCTGGATGCGTGATGATAAGACGAAGTCGGCAGATAATCTTTACGGCAAGGGTGCACATTCGCTGTCAATTGCAGACGTTGATAACGACGGACGTGACGAGGTTGTTTACGGTGCGGCAGTAATAAATGACAACGGCGAAGTGATGTATGAAACAGACTTACAGCACGGCGATGCCCTTCATGTAAGCGATTTTGATAACGACGGGGATCAGGAAGTATTTATGGTACATGAGCATGGATACTCAACCTACGGTGCTGAGCTTCACGATGCCAAAACAGGCGAGATATTTGTAAAGATGGGCGCAACAGAGGACGTAGGACGTGGTGTTATGGGTAATATCATTTCATCAAATCCCGGCTCGGAATTCTGGTCAAATGCAAACGGAAATCTTTACAGCCAGGAAGGTAAGGTTTTATCATCTAAAAAGCCCTCTGAAACGAACTTCCTTATCTGGTGGGACGGCGATTTGGAAAGAGAAATCCTTGACGCAACAAGAATTGTAAAGTACACGCTTGATGGCTCAACCTTAACGGGCGAACGAATAAAGGAGCTTTACGGTACACACAGTAACAACGGAACAAAGCAGAATCCGTCACTTAGTGCCGATATCTGGGGCGACTGGCGTGAGGAAGCTATTTATCCGACTAACGATAATAATTTCCTGCGAATATATACTTCAACCATTCCGACAGATTACAAGCTGCCCACATTTATGCATGATACGCAGTATCGCTGTGCGATTGCGTGGCAGAATGCAGGATATAACCAGCCGCCGCATCCGAGCTTTTATGTAGGAAGTGAAAAAATTGATTATCCGGCAGAAAAGGTTGAAATGACACTTTCAGAGGTGGAATACATTGAGCCGGAATACAGAACAGTAAGCTTCCATATAGCAGATGGCAGCGGTGCAGAAATAAGTATTAACGAAAATATTGTTACAGCTGATGAAAACGGCAAGGCTGAAATAACTTTTGATAACAGCAGGGCATATGATTTCACAGTACTAAAGGAAGGCTTTAAGACATATTACGGCACAATCAATCCGGAAGATACAGATATATCCGTATCGCTTGACAGTGGCGACACAGTAAGCGTTATTGTGAGCTTTAGGGATTGGCTTGGAAATGAATTAAAGCAGGCTGAAACAGCAGGTGAAGCAGGAGAAAATTCATTCTTTACAATTCCGGAGGAATTGCTTATGGATTTCACTGCACAAGACGGAACAATCTACGAATTTGATCCGGACGCAACTAAGGATATTACAGTGCGTGCAGGAGATGATGTTGAGCTGATATTCAAGAAAAAGCTTGCTCCTGTTCACGGTGACAGCGATATTACAAGAATAAATTTCGGTAAAAACGGATTTAACAAAAACGCAGTATCAGCCATTCCTTCAGAGTACACTCAAACAAATGGCGGAGTAAAATACGGTCTGTTTAACGGCGAAGTAGAAGCAAATCTCAAAAAAATCAGTGGCGACAGCTTCTATATGGAATTTGACCTTCTGTTTACAGAGGGGAACGGCATAAGTGTTACTCCGTATGCTGATGAAGTATCGGGAAATCCGATTGTCTTTACGGTTGACGGTGAGGAAATGACAGTTAAGTGCGGCGAAACATCATGCACATACACCTCGGACTCATACAAAAAAGCAGGCTATTGGTATAATCAGCCCATGCACGTTACGGTTATGTCGCATAACGGAGCAGCAAGTGTTATAGTTCTTAACTGTGACAACTCAATTGTTTATGCAAGCTGTAATAATTATGATATAGGAATCAGTGGAATAAACAAGCTCGTATTTTCATCAGACAGAGCAGGTCTTTCGGAAATCGAAAGCTACACAGTTGGCGGAGCAACTCAAGGAGCGTATCCGTTCGGAAGGAGCATAAATCTTACCGTACCGTCAGAACGAAATATCAAGCCGATGTCTGCAATTCATAAGAGCGAATATACAGTGTCAACGCTCAAGCGTGAGGACAGCAATACGTTTGAAACCGGATACATAGACCTTATGGGCGGTTTATCATATGCAATGGCGGAAGAAAGTGAAGGTGTAACGGTTGATGAAAACGGTTTGGTTTCGGTTTCGGAAACTGCTCAGAAGGGAACATATTATGTAAATATAATGTATAACGGTCTTGTATTCAAGACTGTTCCCGTAAACGTGGTGGACGGTGCATATGAGGCATTCTGGAGCGAGGATTTCGAGGGCGAAAGCCATAAATTCTCACTTGTATATGATACAAATTCAATGGCACAGTTCCATGTTGAGGATCCATCAAAAAGCAATGCACGTGAAGGCAAAATTTACGGAACCGGTGCAAGAAGCGGCGGAAACACAGGTTCAAATTCATCTGAAATTGATACAACAGGATACAGTGATGTTTCGGTTGAAATGGATTTTAAGCTGGATGCAACTGCATACAACTATAAATCATATATCGCACTTTTAGGCGAAAAAAATGAGTCCGACAGTCTGTCATCAGACAAGCAGATTCTTGCAATTGAAGCAATAGCAGGCGGTGGTAACGGCTACTGGAGTGAAATCAGCTTAAACGGTGTGAATATATTCAGTCAGATTGATTCAAATGCTTCAAGCAGTGAAACAGCCGGAGCGGGATATAATAACGGCACAATCTCGTTCAATGTATTAAACCGTGATTCGACAGGCTGGCTGCATTTATCAGCAATACCGGATTTTGAGACACAGACGGTAAACGTAACAATCACAAAGAATTCGGATAACTCAATCCTTTATTCCGGTCAGGTGGATTTCGTAAATGAGGTTGATGAATTAAAGCACATCTTCATTTCCGGCGGACGTCAGTATGGTACTGCATGGGTTGATGATATTGAGGTTATCGGACTTAATCCGGAGGGTACATATGAGCCGGAGGTTACTCCGACACCTGAGCCTATTTCAGCAGTTATTGACAGTATAGACTTTGAAACGGGTGATACAGAAATCACAGGTACAGTAGGAATAGTTATTGATGTAAATGATGTGTCCCAGGAGGAAAGTGCAGATGTTTATATGGCACTTTACAGAAAGGACAGGCTTATAAGTGTATCGGGCAAAAAGAGCGAGCTTGTAACGGGTGCAAATGTTATAGATTTCTATGACATCGCAATCGAGGGTACAGACGCAACTGATTTAGCGGCGAAGGTATTCATATGGAAAAGCGGCACTCAGCAGCCGATAACGGATGCATTGGCTATGGACGTTGTGCCAAGAGCCAAGGGTGTCTTTTACGAAAACGATTTCGAGGGTGTTACTGAAAGCATCTTTGTATCCAACAGAACAGACCGCTATACCGTAGCTCCGTTTATTGAGGGAGAGAATACGTTTGAAAAAACAACAGCAGTCGGGAACGGCAGTAACGGTGCATTTATTACAACCGAAGCCTTTTGTGTTGAAGAAGGCGTAAATTACACGATGTCATTTGATATGGCACTTACGCCTACGAGTGCAGAATATGTGCAGGCAAGCTGTTTTATTATCCGAAGTGCAGCAGATGATTTATCAGACGGACTTACGGACAGCTCTGATTATATTTTAAATCTTACACAGGCAACAACAAGCACAGTAGCCGAGGAGAACACAACGTGGTATATAAACGGTGACAGTGAGGAAATTGTTGAGCTTGTACCGGGTGAATGGTATAAATATACACTGGACGTAATTGACGGAGAGGTTTATCTTGCAATATCAGATGTAAGCGGTAATGCAGTGCTTAAAAGGAAAGCAGTGGCACAAAAGAGCATCAATGGAGGTCTTGGCGGAATTTATTACGCAACAAGACGTTACAGTGCCGGTATGGCGATTGATAATATTCTCGTGAAGGAATATAAAGAAAATTAAGAAAGGAAGATGCAAAATGAAAATCAAGAGAATTTTAGCAGCAGTTATGACTGTGGCGATGATTGCTATGGCAAATATTTCAGCTATGGCAGTCGGTGAATTAAGAACTGCGGTGAATGGTTCAAAAACAGAGGAATATTCGCTTGAGAATGACTATAAAGAAGGTGCATTTGCTCAAAGTTACAGCGAAGGAAAGATAAAAATAACTTTTACAGCTCAGTTGTGGGGATATTCAAACAAAGAGGGCTATATTAAACTTTTAAACGGCTCATCAAAGGTTATTATGTTAAGATATAGCAATAAAAATAAAAACATTTATTTGAATGATGAGAATACAGAAATTGTTTCAAAGGACTATGCAAGCAAAAGAATAAATTATGTCATTGAACTGGATTTTGCAACAGGTGACTACACAGTAACTGCGGAGTTTGAGGCATATACAAAGTCGGTATCCGGAAATGCAGGAACCGGACAAACAATAAATAATATTGCAGTTCAAGGTGGTATAAAACTTTATAATGACGAAATATCTGCGATTTCATCAGAGATTACACCCGCCGACATAAGTGAAATAGAGATAATGCAGTTCACGGGCGAAGAATACGAGGGCGAAGCAACTGCGGCATTATTCACTGTTACACCGGGAAGCAATGCAGTAGAAAGCATAAGTGTTACATACGAAGGAACAATCTTGACAAAGGATGATACAACCTTGGTAGGTGAAGGCAGCTATGTCTGCGGAATAATTGTTCCGGCGATTGTAACGGCTGATGCTTTTGCAATCGAAGTAAAGTAAAGGAGGCAGATAGAAATGAGAAAATTTGAAAATCCTAAAATAGCAATCTCAACATTTATGACAGAAAATATCATCACAACCTCCGGAGAAGTACAAAAAACACAGGCTGTAACAGCTGCAAGTACATGGCTTTCGGAAAAGAATGTAGATAATGTTTTTGATTTCACACTTTAATTAAATAAATCTCTCTCTCAAATCAAGGGTGCCACTTTTTGTGGCACTTTTGTTTTTAATGCAGAAGGCAATCACAGAAAAATCCTGTTCTTTATTTGTCCTTTATTGATACGAAAAGTTAGCATAAACAAGGATAAGTTACAAAAACTTGAATGCCCAAAAAGCGCATAGGTAAGGGATTTGTGGTGAATTACAATAAACCACGAAAACCGCAATTCATAATTCAAGTCCTTGTATCTCTGTAAATGAGAAACATCGTAGAACACAGGTTCTGCGGTGTTTTTTTGTTATACAGATTGTATCCGGAAATATAAAGTAAAAGATAGATTGCATTTTATTGACATTTGTGTTATAATAATTACAACTTTTAAAATCCTTACAGATTAATTATTCAAATACAATAGGAGGTGAACATATATGTCTGCTTACAGCGAGCTGGTTAAAAATTTTGAAAAGGTTCGCGCGTATATGCGTGAGTTTTATGTGTACGGCTTCAAGAGCCGCAGTGATTACGATAAGAAAAGCAGCAGAACCTATGACGACGAACGCCGCCGTATGGAAAGCTGGCTTGGCGAGCATATGAGCTTTGTCAGAAACAAGGACGGCAAGAATATGTTCATTTCCATTGACAGCCGTGTGATGTCGCACAATCCTTTATACAAGGCATGGAAGGCAAAAAGCTTTACCGACGGTGATATTACTCTGCATTTTATACTTTTTGATATTCTTTCCCTGCCTGAAATTTCGCTGTCGTTATCGGAAATTATGCAAAGGCTTGACGAATATCTCTGCAATTTCGCACAGCCGATGATGTTTGACGAATCGACCGTACGCAAAAAGCTCAAGGAATATATAGCGGAAGGGATTATCATCGGCGAAAAGCAGGGAAGAAGTATGTATTATCGCCGTGCAGAAATGACAGCTATTCCCGATAATACAGATGCTTTAGACTTCTATTCAGAGGTGGCACCCTGCGGAGTTATCGGCTCGTTCCTTCTTGACAAGTACAGGAAAAATGACACTCGTTTTGGCTTCAAGCACCATTACATAACGGGAGCACTGGACAGCGATGTTCTTGCAGACCTCTTTGATGCAATGCACCAAAAACGCATAATAACAGTGACAAATGTATCGAGCCGTTCGGGAACTGCAAGGAAAATCCGTATGATTCCGCTGCGTATATTTATCAGTGTACAGAACGGCAGACAGCATTTGCTGGCGTATGTGCCGTTTACAAGCCAGATAAAATCCTTCAGAGTGGATTTCCTGTCGGATATAAAAATCGGCGAGGTGTGTGAAAAATTCGATACATACAGAGAGATGCTTGACAGGCGTATGCCGTATATGTGGGGCATAACCTGCCACAAGGAGAGCGTGCGTGAATATGTCGAATTTACGGTGCGTGCGGACGAGGGTGAGGAGTACATAATCCGCCGCTTACAGCGTGAGAAACGTATCGGCAGAGTGGAGAAGGTGGATGAAAATCACTACCGATTCAGTGCCGAGGTTTACGATATAAGCGAGCTGATTCCGTGGATTCGCACGTTTATATGCCGTATTACGGACTTGAATTTTTCAAATCGCGGCATTGAAAACAGATTCAGAAACGACATCAGAAAAATGTATGAAATATACGGGATAAAGGACGGTGAGGGCGTATGATATTCAGCGAGCTTTATTCGGCATACTATAATGCAGTTGCGGGAATTATTTCTGACATCATACAGGGCAAAGCCTCCGAGAAGGAGCTGCAGAAAAACGTTGATAAATATGCGTTTTCGGAAAGCGTGCTTACAATTTTACCCTCGCTTAAAAGCGAGAAGTGGCAGTTGGTGAAAAGTGATATGACAACGCCTGTAAAAAATATTCCGTCAATGCCTGTGACCTTGCTTGAAAAGCGGTGGCTGAAAGCGATTTCTCTTGATCCGCGTATCAGGCTTTTTGATGTGAGCTTTGACGGGCTTGAGGATGTGGAGCCGCTGTTTACGCCGGAGGATTACGTTGTATACGACAAATACAGCGACGGTGATCCGTATGAGGATGAAGAATATATTTTTCGCTTTAAAACAGTGCTTGATGCAATCAAAGCCAATAAAATGTTAGAGGTTAAAACGCTCAACCGCAAGGGAAATGTAATCAGCCTAAAGGTTATGCCGAGGCGTCTGGAGTATTCGGAGAAGGACGATAAATTCCGCCTGATAGCATCGGGAAGCAGGCACACGCGCATCATAAATCTTGCACGTATGGTAAGCTGCGAAATATGTGGCGAGGGTGACTTTGTAGCGGAAGAAAAGAGTGCAAAAAAGGCGGTGGTGACGCTCAGGATATATAATGAAAGAAATGCATTGGAGCGGGTGATGCTGCATTTTGCGCACTTTGAAAAGCGTGCGGAAAAGATAGATGATGACAATTATATTGTACATATAACCTATGACAGAGACGACGAAACTGAAGTGGTTATCCGTATTCTGAGCTTCGGACCGATGGTTGAGGTTGTAGAGCCTATGCGGTTCCGGGCATTGATAGTTGAACGGTTGCGTAAACAGATGAGCTGTGAACTTTTTTAAGTTCGCAGCTTTTTTTCCGTGAAAAAGTTTCCAATGTACGGTATTATGTAATTACAAAAGCACACACAGCAATGATTTTTTTGAACATATTCTTAATTGTTGAGATATAAGTGCTTTGAAAAACACGCTTACAGCAAATTTTTTGGTAGCCTTATAGGTGGGTTCGAATTCCGGTAAAAGCGTCTTGTTATTTATTAAACATTTAAATTAAAAAAGCACATACAGCAAACGTTTTGACTGTGTCTTGAAAACATTTGATAAAACCAATGTGCTTTGAAAAAGACGCTTACAGCAATCATTTCTATTGCGTTAGTTCTGAGGGAGAACTCCTGCTTTATGGGCAGGGAAGCCGCAGGGTTCGAATCCCTGTATGCAGTATAAAGGCGTCTTGAGTATGTAAAAGGCACCAACAGCAACTTTATACATAACAGATTAGCAAGGGCTGAAAATCCCTGTCGCTGCGGTTAAAGGTGCCTTGTGTGATTTTGATATTAAATTTCAGGAGGGATTACAATGTTGGATTTTCTTAAAAAGGAAGCAAATAAGGCATATACAGAAAACGGTGCCGCATCTTATGCAACAACCACTTCAGACTGCCTTGACCTGTTTGCTACAATAGGCGGCTTACGCGGTGAGAATGAGGTAGAAATAGTTAAAAGATTTATGCGGGCATTCTCGGAAAATCGTGATCTCGCAATGAAATTGTTATTTTTCGCACGTGACGTGCGTGGCGGCTTGGGCGAGAGACGTGTATTCCGTGTGATTTTAAAGTGGCTTTGCAATAATGAAAGCAAGTCGGTTATTAAAAATCTTGAGTACATATCTGAATATGGTCGTTATGACGATTTACTTATATTATTTGGCACGCCTTGCGAAAGGGCAGCCCTTGAATTTATCGCAGACAGATTGAATCGGGACATTGAAAGTATGGAGAAAAATGAAGAGGTTTCACTTCTTGCAAAGTGGCTGCCTTCCGTAAATGCATCAAACAGGGAAACGGTAAGACTTGCAAAGCGGATTGTAAATCATCTGGGAATCAATGATGCACAATATCGCAAAACACTTACAAAGCTCCGTACATACATACGAATTATAGAGAATAATCTTCGTGAGAAGGACTATACCTTTGATTATTCAAAGCAACCGTCAAAGGCGATGTTCAAATATCGTAAGGCATTTATCCGTAACGATAATGAACGGTATGAGGAATATATCAGAAATGTGAGCCTTGGCAAGGTGAATATGAATACAGGAACGCTTGCTCCGTATGAGATTGTAGATCCGCTTTTGAGAAGGACTGTAAGTGAAGAGGAGCGCAAGAGTATTGATACAACCTGGGATGCACTTGAGGATTTCACAAACGGTGAAAATGCACTTGTTGTAGTTGATGGTTCGGGCTCTATGTATTGGGGCATGAAGCAATGCCTGCAACAGTTGCACTTTCGCTCGGAATTTATTTTGCAGAGAGAAACACAGGAGCATTTCATAATCACTTTATCACATTTTCAGAAAATCCGCAGCTTGTTGAAATCAAGGGCGGGGATATTTTGGAAAAGCTTCGTTATTGCAAGAGCTATGATGAGGTTGCCAATACAAATATTCAAAGAGTGTTCGAGCTTGTATTAAATGCGGCACTGAAAAATAATGCAAAGCAGGAGGAAATGCCACAAAAGCTTTATATTATTTCAGATATGGAATTTGATTATTGCACAAGAGATTCGGGCATAACCAATTTTGAATATGCAAAAAATTTATTTGAAAGCAACGGCTATAAGCTGCCGGAGCTGATATTCTGGAACGTTGCATCACGCAATAACCAACAGCCGGTTACTAAGAATGAACAGGGTGTTGCACTTGTCAGCGGATGTACACCGAGGATATTTTCAATGCTTTCTTCGGGCAGCTTGTCTCCGGAAAAGTATATGTTGCAGGTTTTAGAAAGTGAAAGGTATTCAAAAATTGCAGCATAGAAATTGAGAAAGGAACAAAAAATGATTACAATAAAAGGAAAGCACAACAGTGCACTCTGCTATGCCACAACCCTTGAGGAGACGGCAAAGGAGCAGATTGAGGCTGTTTGCAATGAGGCGGCATTTGCGGATTCCAAAATCCGCATTATGCCTGACGTACACGCCGGCAAGGGCTGTACGATAGGAACTACCATGACTATTACAGACAAGGTAGTTCCCAATATGGTAGGAGTTGACATCGGGTGCGGAATGTATACCGTAGCCCTCGGTCAGATTGATATAGATTTTGAGAAATTCGATGAGGCGGCACATTCCATTCCTTGCGGAAGAAACGTATGGCAGGGAAGGCTTGAGAGATTTGACCTAACTACGCTTAAATGCTACCGCGAGCTCAGGGATGCGAAAAGGCTTGAGAGAAGTATCGGAACGCTTGGCGCCGGAAACCATTTTATTGAGATTGATGCGGATGATGAGGGTAATAAATACCTTGTAATTCATTCGGGAAGCCGTAATCTCGGAACGCAGGTTGCACAGATTTATCAGAGCCTTGCGATTGATCTGAACCTCGGTAAAGAGGAGTATTTCAAAAAGAGAGAGGAGATTATCCGCACCTACAAGGAGCAGGGCAGAAAAGGTGAGATACAGGCAACCTTGAAGCAGCTTGCAAAGGAGTGGGAGGCTAAGGAGCCTACAATGCCCGCCGAGCTTTGCTATCTCTACGGCGATTTTATGGAGGATTATATGCACGATATAGATATCTGTCAGCAGTTTGCAAAGCGAAACCGAGAGAAGATGGCAGAGCTTCTGCTTGATGAGATGGGCTTTATAAGCAAGGAGACCTTCCACACGATACATAATTATATTGACGTGGAGGAGAGGATTCTCCGCAAGGGAGCTGTATCGGCGAAGAATGGCGAGAAGCTGCTCATACCCATAAATATGCGTGACGGAAGCCTTATTTGCATCGGGAAGGGGAACGATGAGTGGAACTGCTCCGCACCGCACGGTGCAGGCAGACTGATGTCACGAACGGCGGCATTTGAGAGGCTCACCTTAGAGGAGTATGCAACGCAGATGCGTGGAATATACACCACCTGTGTAAATTCCTCAACTCTTGACGAGTCGCCTATGGCATACAAGAGTATGGACGAGATTGTAGAGAATATAGAGCCTACGGCACAGATTATCGCTCACGTAAAGCCGATATATAATTTCAAGGCTGCTGAATAATTAAAGAGGAGTTGATAAAAATGAGGAGTATCAGAGAAATTATTGACGAGAAACTCGATGAAATAGAGAAAAAGGAAAATGTGAAAATATTGCACTGCGTGGAATCGGGAAGCAGAGCGTGGGGCTTTCCGTCGCCGGACAGTGATTATGATGTGCGGTTTATATATGTACGCCCGAAGGAGTATTATCTGAGGCTTGATAAAACGAGGGACGTTATTGAATGGCAGTTGGATGATACCTTAGATATCAACGGCTGGGATTTGCAAAAGGCATTAAGACTGCTGCACAAATCTAACCCGACATTGTTTGAGTGGAGTAACTCGCCCATAGTTTATCGCACAAGTGATGAATGGAAGGAGATTTCTAAGGTATTTGACGAATATTTCTATACCGTATCGGGCTTGTATCACTACCTGAGTACGGCAAAGAGCAATTACCGTGAGTATCTTAAAGGTGAGCGTGTTAAGCTGAAAAAGTATTTCTATGTGCTAAGACCGCTATTGGCGTGTGAATACATAAGAGATAAAATGGCACCTCCGCCGATGCGGTTTGAGGATTTGCTTTGTTATCTTGATGGTGATGTACTTTGCGAGGTGAGAAAATTACTGGAGTTGAAAATGTCAACTTCCGAGCTTGGAGAAGGCGAAAAGATTTCTTGCATCAATGAATACATAGAACGGAAAATAGAAGAATTTGATGAGTTTGCTGCTGCAATTAAGCCGGACAAAAAGAAGGATTGGGCTGAATTGAATAAGCTGTTTTTATCAATGGTTTTGGAGTAAAGTGATATGTCCCCGATTTTGGTTTGCACAAAATCGGGGACATACTCTTTTTTTTTGATTTATATTACTTGCCGAGCTTTTCCATATCGTTCTTACGGATTTCAACTCGTCTTACTTTACCGCTGATTGTTTTAGGAAGCTCATCCACAAATTCAACAATTCTCGGATATTTGTAAGGAGCAGTATGTGTTTTAACATATTCCTGAATTTCCTTTTTGAGCTCGTCTGTACCCTCTGTACCCTTTACAAGCACGATAGTAGCCTTTACAATCTGACCGCGTACTTCGTCCGGAACAGGAGTGATTGCACATTCAAGAACATAAAGAAGCTCCATGATAACGCTTTCAATCTCAAAAGGTCCGATACGGTAGCCTGATGATTTGATAACATCATCAATTCTGCCCACATACCAAAGGTATCCGTCCTCGTCCATTGTTGCCTGGTCGCCTGTATGATAGTATCCGTCATGCCATACTTCGTTTGTCTTTTCTTCATCAAGGTAATAACCGATAAAGAGACCGCAGGGCACATCATCCTTTACGCGGATACAGATTTCACCTGTATCACCGGTCTTACATTCTTTTCCGTCAGGATCAAGAATAACAACATCATAAAGCGGACTCGGTCTTCCCATTGAACCGATTTTCGGTGTGGAGCCGACAAAGTTTGCGATGGAGAGTGTTGTTTCTGTCTGACCAAAGCCTTCCATAATTGTGAGCCCTGTTGCTTTTTTGAACTGATTGAATACTTCAGGATTCAACGCCTCGCCTGCTGTTGTAGCATACTCGATAGAAGAAAGGTCATACTTTGACAAATCCTCTTTAATGAAGAAACGGTACATTGTAGGCGGTGCACAGAATGTTGTGATATGGTATTTAGCAAACATCGGTAAGATGTCTTCCGAATGGAAACGGTCAAAGTCATATGTGAACTGTGCCGCTTCGCAGAGCCACTGTCCGTACAGCTTACCCCAAAGTGCTTTACCCCAACCTGTATCGGAGATTGTGAAGTGAAGTCCGTCAGGATTTACATTGTGCCAGTGCTTTGCAGTCGGATAATGGCCGAGAGCATATTTGTATGAGTGTGTTGCGATTCTCGGATATCCTGTTGTACCTGATGTAAAGAGCATAAGCATAGGATCGTTACCGCAGGGTGTGTTTTCAGTGCGGAAATAGTGTGTGCTGAAGCGTTCCATTTCAACATTAAAATCGTGCCAGCCTTCTTTTTCGCCGCCGACTAATATCTTGAGCATATCGGGATAGTTTGCTGCAGCCTTTTCAGCCTCAGCTGATACATCTCCGTCAGCAGTACATACAATTGCTTTTACTCCTGCAGCCTTATATCTGTAATCAAAATCGTGTTCCACAAGCTGATTTGTTGCAGGAATTGCGATAGCACCAATCTTATGAAGTGCAAGCATACAGAACCAGAACTGATAATGACGCTTTAATACAAGCATTACCGTATCACCCTTTTTGATGCCGAGTGATTCGAAGTAGTTTGCAGTCTTTGCAGAATACTTCTTCATATCGCTGAAAGTGAATTTTCTGTCAGTCTTATCATTTGCAACCCACATCATTGCAAGCTTATCGGGGTTCTTCTCTGCGATGGCATCCACGCAGTCAAATGCAAAGTTGAATGAATCTGCGTTCTTGAATTTGATTCCGTTGAAAACTCCGTTTTCATCGTAGGATGATTCAATAAAATTATTTGCAACTGTTTGAGTTCTTTTCTTTTTAGCAGCAACCTTTGAGGCAATCATAGGTGCTTCAGGATATTCCTCGCTGACGGTTCCGTCGTGCGGGTTCAGTACCACTGCATGGAACTCACAGCCGCCCTCGCTTGCCGCAATCATACCGTGCGGGATAAGGCTGTTATAGAAAATAGAGTCGCCTTCGTGGAGTATATCCACGTGATTTCCGATCTGAACCTTGAGCGAGCCCTTAACGATAACGTCAAATTCCTGACCGTTATGAGAGTTCAGCTGCATCGGAGCATTCTGCTCCTCTTCTATATACGGGAATTTAACGAGGAAGGGTTCAGCAAGCTTTTCTCTGAACTTAGGTGCAAGGTTATTATATTCTACACCGTGCTTCTTTACGATTTTAAGACCTTCGCCTTTTCTTGTGATGGCAAAGGATTTAAGGGTTGTGCTTGTTCCTTCAAGTAAATCTACAACTTCAACACCGCAAGCCTTTGCGCACTTGTAGATGAATGTGAAGCTGAAATCTGTTTCGCCTGTTTCTAAAACCTTGTAATCATCAAGGGATACACCTGTAAGCTTTGCAAGCTGCTCCTGTGTAAATCCTTTTGCTTCACGCAGGTCCTTGATTCTGCCTGCGACTTCCTTCAAACTGTAGTCCATTGTTTTGTCTCCTTTCGATTTTTGACAAATTGATATTTGGTTACAAATCCGAATAAAACAAAAACCCGTCCCAAAGAAAACTTTGAGACGAGTTATAATAACCCGCGGTACCACTCAAATTACGGAAAACTAAAAATCTCCGTCACTTACCGGACTCTAACAAGCCCTTTGCCTTTACGCAGCATTACGGAAGGAGTCTACTAAGCATAGCCTTTCGGTCCTCCAACTCAGAGGTGATAAGTCATTGGAAAGTCTTACCATTGCCTCGCACCAACCGGCAACTCTCTCCAGGGTCAACAATCCGACCGTCCTCGTCATAGTTGTTTTTGTGATATTCAAATCTTAATTGGTATTATACTACCCATTATTTCATTTGTCAAGAGTTTTTTTTATATTTTTTTAAAATATTTTAATTGACTATATTCTGCATTTTACAATTGCCTCGGTTACATTCGTTAACACAAGCTCACCGTGCTGGTTATATGCGTCGATTGAAACCTCAACCAGACCGTTTTTCTTGTTTCTCTTCACGAGCTTGGTTATTGTTGCTTTGCCGGTAAGAGCATCATTTGCAAATACAGGCTTTAACCACTCGATTTTAGTGGATTTTCCTGCAAGCAATTCTTCCTGGAAAAAGTCTTTTTCCAAGTACTTTGCCCATACCGCCATAAACGACATAACACCGGGAGCAATCAGCCCTCCGAATGGAGTTGACTTCGCATATTCTTCATCAATATGTAATGGGATATTGTCATATAAACGGGCAAAATCCAGCATTTTTTCCTTTTCGATGACAGCAGCATCAATATCTATTGTCATCCCTGTCTCTAAATCGTCAAAAAACATATCGTCTCCTTGGTGGCTTTATATGTTGAAAAGTCTTGCCGCATTGTTATAAAATATATCCTCACGCTCTTTTTCGCTAAGCTCTATCTGCATAAACCGTTCAATCTCGTCTTTAGGCGTCCACATCGGGTAATCCGTGCCGAACAGCACACGCTTTGTTCCGTATGCCATAATCAGCTCCTTTGCCTTTTCGGGAGTCATAGCATAAAGAGACGATGAGCAATCAACATAGAAATTTTTGTACTTACTGAGCTTCTCGGTGGCCTCTTCCCATACGGACCAGCCGCCAAAATGAGCACCTATAACGGTCAAGTTTGTATAAATATCAAGAATGGGTAGCATTCTGTTTGGATTGGAGAAGTCATAACGATGGTCTCCCGTATGGATAAGAATCGGGAGTCTTCCTTCGCATAGCTCGTAAATTTTAAGCATACGATAGTCATCAATCTTAAACCTCTGTATATCCGGGTGAAGCTTTACACCCTTTAAGCCGAGGCTGATTATTTCATCAACATCGGCTTTTACATCCTCACTGTCGGGATGAAGTGTTCCCAAGCCTGTGAACTTGCCTTCGCCCTCAGCAACAGTGTTCGCAATAAAGTTATTTATGCTTGAAACCTGCATTGGAGTTGTTGCCACAGACTGCACTATACAGTGCTCAATTCCGGCAATATCTGCTTCTTTTGATAAAGCAGATACTGTGCCGTCAAGTCTGGAGCCAAGCCCTTCATAGAAATCGCAGGTTGCCTCTGCCGCCTTCTGGGCAATTTTGTCAGGGTATATATGACAGTGAGAATCTATTATTTTGTATTTTTTCATTGGAACCATAGCCTTTCAAAAGTACCGTTTATTTTTTCAATCCCAACTTTTCAGCGGATTCATCACGCATCTTGTATTTTAATATCTTACCTGCTGCATTCATCGGGAATTCGTTTACAAACATAAAGTATCTCGGAACCTTATGTCTTGCGATTGAAGCATAGCCAAATTCCTTCATTTCGTTTTCGTCAGCAGTTTCGCCCTTGTGAAGAATAATCCAGGCACAGCACTCTTCGCCGTATCTTTCATCAGGAACACCAACCACCTGAACGTCACGAACCTTCGGATTTGTAAGATAGAATTCCTCAATTTCTCTCGGATACAGGTTTTCACCGCCACGGATAATCATATCCTTCAATCTTCCGGTTACCTTATAATATCCGTCAGCTGTCTTCATACAAATATCTCCTGAATGGAGCCAGCCCTCTGCATCAATTGCCTGTGCAGTTGCTTCAGGCATCTTATAGTAGCCCTTCATAATGTTTAAGCCACGTGCTACAAATTCACCGCTTTCGCCGTCAGGAAGCTCGTCTCCTGTTTCAGGGTCAATGATTTTACATTCAACACCCGGGAACGCAGAGCCGACTGTTTCTACTCTGTGGTCAAGATCCTCATTTACTTCACCCATAGTACAGCCCGGAGAAGCCTCTGTCTGACCGTAAACAGAGATAATCTCACGCATATTCATTTCAACGGATGCTCTTCGCATCAGATCTGCCGGGCAGTTTGCACCTGCCATAATACCTGTTCTCATATATGAGAAATCTGTTTTTGCAAAATCGGCGTGATTAAACATTGCAATAAACATTGTCGGAACGCCGTTAAAGCAGGTAATCTTTTCATCGTTTACACAGGCAAGTGATGATTTCGGTGAGAAATACGGTATAGGACAAAGCGTTCCGCCGTGTGTCATCGTAGATGTCATTGAAAGCACCATACCGAAGCAATGGAACATAGGTACCTGAATCATCATACGGTCTGCCGTTGATAAATCCATTCTGTCACCGATTGTTTTTCCGTTGTTTACGATATTTCTGTGAGTAAGCATAACGCCCTTCGGGAAGCCCGTTGTACCTGAGGTATACTGCATATTACATACATCGTCAGGCTTAACAAGCGATGCACGGCGTCTCACCTCTTCACGCGGAACAAGCGAGGAACGGGAAAGCATCTCATTCCAGGTAAGGCATCCCGGCATAGAAAATCCTGTCGTAACGACATTTCTGAGGAACGGAAGGTTCTTTGAATACAACGGCTTGCCGGGCTCAAGATTTTCAAGCTCAGGACAGAGCTTCTGAATGATTTCCTTGTAGTTTATGTCCTTGCAATACTCAATCATAACAAGAGTATGTGTGTCAGACTGCTTTAACAAATATTCGATTTCGTGAATCTTATAGGCTGTATTAACCGTAACCAATACAGCACCGATTTTTGTTGTAGCCCAGAAGGTAATAAACCATTCAGGCACATTTGTAGCCCATACTGCAACGTGGTCTCCGGCTTTTACGCCCAGTGAGATAAGTGCTGCAGCACATTCATCAACATCACGTCTGAACTGCTCATAAGTTCTTGTATAATCAAGTGTCGGATATTTAAACGCATACTGGTCGGGATATTTCTCTGCCATTGTATCAAGTACATCAGAGAAGGTTGCATCTATAACATCGTATTTTTTCCAGACAAAGGTTCCTGTCTTATCTCTGTTATAGTATGCCTTGTCAAAGGATTTCTTCTCGCGGTTGAGCTGAGAAATATAGTTGGCAAAATGCGTTAAAACGATGTCTGCATCGTTGATTTCTTCATTCCACGCTGCACAGATATATCCTTCATAGTTAAGAGATGAAAGTGCATTTATAAGCTTTGCCACTTCAAGCTCACCTTCGCCGATTAAAACTGTTTTGCCGTCCTTCATATCGCCAAGACGGACATACTTTATGTATGCACCCAAAGTTTTGATTGTTGTTTCCGATGTTTCGCCTGCGGCGAAATATGTACCTCTGACATTCCACGAAGCACCGATTGCAGCAGAAGAGAAGTGGTTTATTATATCAATAACCTTTTCCGTGTCTGCCAATGCACCAACTGTCTCAAACAATATATTAACATCGGTGTTTTCTGCTTTCTTTATAGCCTCAGAAAGCTTTGCATCTAAAATATCAAATGAAATTTCATTATCAATGTGGAAAATAACATTCTCAATTCCGGATACACCTGCCATATTTACATATTTAACCACGATATCCGGTGTGACATTTTCGTCATCAATGGCATCAGGCATACGAAGTGCCGAAACTGCAAGATTTCTGTTTACAAGCTTTCTTTTTGCGTCAGCTATACGGTCACGTCTTAAAATACTGTCGTGATGTGTGCTTCTTTCCTTTATTGCATCATATATTTCAAAGCCCTGGAATCCATAATCAAAGGCATAACGGCAGGTGTCAAGAAAGGTTGCACGACTTGCATTTTTTGTTGAAAATACTATCTTCATATTATGCCTCCTCAAATACGATTTTGTTAAGTGCATTTATATATGCTCTTATACTTGCCGCAATAATATCAGTTGATGTACCGTTGCCCGAATAAAGCTTACCGTTGTTGCGGAGTCTGACAAGTGCAGAGCCTAATGCTTCCTTTCCTTCAGTTACTGACTGAACCTGAAAATCGTCAAGCTCATAGTGATGACCGATACACTGCTCAATAGCACGGAATGCTGAGTCAATAGGACCGTCACCGTTAGAAACACCACAAATGATTTCATCATTGCATTTAAGTGTTACCTGTGACATTGAGTTTGCCGCATTTGAGCTTGTTGTTGTGTATGTTTCAAAATGGTATGTTGAAGGAGCCTGCATAGCTGAGCTCGCAATTAATGCCTCGAATTCCTTTAAGCCGACTGCACCCTTCTTTTCGCATACCTGCATAAGTGCCTTATATACATTTCCTACATCTGAATCTGAAAGCTCGTATCCAAGAACAGCTGCCGCCTGAGCCACCTGTGAAACAGATGAATCGGAATCAAGCAATATCTTTTTCTTGTCGCTTACTGTTTTTTCGTTTTCAAAGCCATTGCTGCTGATGCTTGAAACCATATCATCAATGCTTGCATGGATTTTAGTTGTATCAACCTTAATTTCTGCATCAATCTGTGAGCTGCAGGCACGCATAGCATCAGAAAATTCTGCAGCTAAAAGAACATCCTTGCCAGCCATAGCACACTTGATGCCGTCAGCACCCTTTAAGTCGGATCGTAGCCATGTCGTTCTGTGAGCCAAGGA
>JAZQHZ010000343.1:0-11371 GCA_045540855.1 Clostridia bacterium | reverse complement strand
CAGCATAATTGTGAATTGTGAATCGTGAATTGTGAATTGTCGGAACGATAAACCCAAATTTGAATTAAGCATCACAGCTTTGTCATTGCTTCATACAATTCCCAATCCGTCATATGATTGTCATTGACAAGCAATGTAAGCACACGCCTGTCCTCCGGCGCATATACCGCATCACGGTACCACTTGTCGTGCCTTGCGTTGTCGCCACGCTCACGTACGTATCCCATCAGCTTTTTCACCATATATCCTGTATGCTTAATGTCTGCAAAGCAGTCATTGAAGTAGTAGCCCTGCCATACATCGTGCTCCGAATTACGCATAAGCCGGTTTGCCTTACAGAACCTCGAGGCACTGTCGCCAAGCCTGATAAAGGCTTCCTTTAAATTGTTTTCTCTGTATGCCTTGTATCCCTTCTCAAAATCAAGCACACCGAGTGTACAATAGTAATGAATTGATGCGTGTAAGAGCATTGTTTCGTCAAAGAGAGCCTTTTCTTCGCTTGTGATTGAATTGCTTATCTCAATACATTTGTTGTAGAATGAGGTGATTTTTCTGAGATTATTGCGGCAGAAATCACAGTATAGCTTCACCTGCTCATCAAGCGGATGCATTCCTGTGAGCCATTTCAAGCCCGGAGTGCCTTCGGTGCGGTCATTGAAGAATGCGTGTACTATAAGGCGGATGTTTTCGGTATAGAATTGCTCGCCTGCGTGCTCGTCAGCCTCGCTTCCGTATGCAATCATTGCCTTGTGATATTCACGGTATGCCTTGGCTACGGATTTATTGCTGTTGAAATAGGTATTAGCGAAATCTCTGCTGTGCTTTGAATCACTTATTTCCTCGCCGTACCACTTTTTGCGGATTGCATCAAGGAAATATGCGTGCGGTCTGACGTTTGAACAGTTTATAACCCAGTAATCGGTTGCATTTTTATCAATTACCTCTGACAGCTCATCATTCACGAAATCCACAGAATTCGGGAACATTGTCATATGATTTGCCGCCTGCAAATCATAGAATGAGGCGTGATAATATATACCGCCGTGTCTGACGGGAGATTTCGGCAGTGATGAAATACGAACAACGTGGTTATCACGGCGGCGTGTAACCATCTTGCCATAGCCGTTATCTGCACTGATTTTTATAACATCATCTGAAATGGCAATATGTCCGGCTTCGTACAGTTCCATAATCTCGCCGTAAAGATTTGTGCAGAATACGGGATTTTTGACGTGCTTAGAAACAATCTGCTTTTGCAGCTCCATTATGTCCGAAATAAGCTTGCCACGCTTTGCCTCGGTATCGAAGCGGCCGCTTGTGTCGTGACTCCAGAACGGACAGTCGCCCTGACCTCTGAATCCTAAGCACCATATCACCTTGTAGTTCTTCTGTGCAATTACTCCGTCCTCCCAGAGCTTTTCAAATAACTCCGGGGTTTCGGCGTAATTCGGCTCCATATCGGGATAAACACGTGTAAACATTTCCGCACCCAAAGGCTCTGCGTGGTGATGCGTAATCCACAGTCCCATTTCAGAAGCAACCTTGTTATAAATCTTTGAATTTTTATCCGTACCCGGAATAACCATATTTCCGCCACAGCGAAGCAATGCCTCAAACACCATTCTCCACGGCTCCACCTTGTCACCGTTGATGCTCCACTTCATAATAAGCACCTCGTCGTTTACAAACCAGCCGCGGTATTTTATAACGGGCGTGCGTGAACGGTGAGTGCCGTACGGAATTTCAAGCTTTTCCTTCTTTTCAATTTTCTGATCCATCCAGAACCAGAACGGCTTTATGCCTAAGAATTTTTCGCTGATAAAAAGAAGTCCGTAAACAAAACCCAATTCATCGCCTGCGAAAACAGTGATTTTTCTGTCTACCTCAACGATATAGCTTTCGTCAGTCATATCCTCCTTTTCACAGAGAATAATTTCGTTCACTGTTTCGCCTGATGTGTGAAAGCTCTTGATAATATCTCTCTCAAGAATTTTAACTGCATTGCTTATTGCTGTGTTGTTTCCGTCGTAGAAAACAACGGTGTTTGCACTTAATGTAAAGCTCATAATGTAATCCTCCATTTATTCTATATCCGGATTATATCACAATATCAGAATACAATCTTTGAGATTTTTAATAAAAAGATTGCAAATATTATTCTGATGTGATAGAATGGAGAAAAGGAAGTGATTTTATGGCAAGACAAACTATTGACTTTTTTGAAAACAGAAGCTTCGGAGTGGTACACGATGTGGACGAGAACCCGAAAGCGGTAAATGCTTTCACACTGCACAACCACGAAAATATATATGAAATTCTGTTGCTTGTAAGCGGTGATTGCGAATTTCGTGTAGAGGGAAACGGCTATGACATTCACCCGGGTGACGTGGTGTTTGTGCGTCCGGATGAGTCGCACAGAATGACTTTCCGCTCGGAAAAACGGTATGAGAGAGTTATTCTTTACATAAAATCGGAATTTTTCAGAGAAAATGAGTGCGAAGGATTCCTGGCGGTGTTTGAAAACCGTGAGCTTGGCAGTGGAAATATAGTCAGATACGATATTGCAAAGCCGATGCTTAAGGAATGTATGGAGCGGCTCGACCGATATGGGGCGGATGGTGAATATGAGGTGGTACAAAGGGTTATCTATGAAATGCTGTATCTGCTGAACAATCATACAAATACGCAGGCGGATTCGTACGTGAAAAATGAGCGTGTACGCAACATCATTCTATATATAAACGAGCATCTGACACAGGAATTGAGCCTTGATGAGCTTGCCGGAGAATTTTTCATTGCAAAGGAGTATATGTGTAAAATTTTCAAGGCAAATACAGGGCATACGGTTAATCAGTACATAACTCATAAACGGATTTTGCTTGTGCAGGAAATGTACCGTAACGGGCAGACACTGCTGCAGGCAAGTATGAATGCGGGCTTTAAAAGCTATACAAATTTCTATAAGGCATATGTAAAGCACATGGGGAAGAAACCGAAAGAAATGTAAAAAATCCCGAAAGGCATAGCCTTTCGGGATTAAATATTTTTTAGCAAATCTCACAAATCCAGCCTTCCGGAGCTTCAATTCTGCCCATCTGGATACCTGTTAATGTATCATAAAGCTTCTTTGTAATCGGTCCCATCTCTGTCATACCGCTCGGGAAACAGATTTCTGTACCGTGGTCAACAATCTTACCAACCGGTGAAATAACAGCAGCAGTGCCGCAAAGTCCGCACTCTGCGAAGTCCTTGAGCTCTTCAACGTAAACCTCACGCTCCTCAACCTCAAGACCAAGATATTCCTTGGCAACGTACATAAGTGAACGTCTTGTGATTGACGGAAGAATTGATGATGACTTAGGAGTAACAACCTTACCGTCCTTTGTGATAAAGAGGAAGTTTGCACCGCCTGTTTCTTCAACCTTTGTGCGTGTCTTTGCATCGAGATACATATTCTCGTCATAGCCCTCGTTATGAGCCTCAACGATTGCATATAAGCTCATTGCATAGTTAAGACCTGCCTTAACGTTACCTGTACCGTTCGGTGCAGCTCTGTCATAGTCACAAACTCTTAATGTAAGCGGCTTAACACCACCCTTGAAGTACGGACCAACCGGAGTTGCGAAAATTCTGAACTGATACTCGTCAGCCGGCTTAACACCGATAACCGGGTTTGAGCCGAACATATACGGACGCAGATATAATGTTGCACCTGAGCCATACGGCGGAACGAATGCTGCGTTTTCCTTTACAGTAGCCTTAACAGCCTCGATGAACTTCTCCTTCGGGAATACAGGCATCTGAAGTCTCTTTGCCGAGTCAATCATACGATCAGCATTTAAGTCCGGACGGAAGCAAACAATCTTGCCATCCTCAGTTGTGTAAGCCTTTAAGCCCTCAAAACAAGTCTGAGCGTACTGTAAAACGCCTGCACACTCACTGATAACAACCTTGTCATCCTCGGTTAAAACGCCCTCATCCCAGGCACCGTCCTTATAATTTGAAACAAATCTCTTGTCGGTCTTGATATAACCAAATCCGAGGTTGCCCCAGTCAATATTCTTCTTTTCCATTTTGCATTACTTCCTTTCAATATGTAAATGAATTTTTATACATAAAAACTTACATATTATAATATCACATCACGCTGTACTTGTCAATATTTTTTGCATAAATAGGCATAGCAGGATAAAAAACACTTTACAAATTACACAAAATATGCTATAATTAAAAGACAATTTTATGCAAAACATAAAGGGGATATTCAATAAATGGCATGGTACGATAATTCAGTAATTTATCATATTTATCCGTTGGGCTTATGCGGTTGTCCGCACGAGAATAACGGGGAAGAGGGACACTGCTTTGACAAGCTCAATGACTGGGCGGCACACGCTGCACGTCTTGGCTTTACGTGCATATATATTGGTCCGCTTTTTGAGTCGGAGGGACACGGCTATGAAACCACCGATTACAGAAGGGTAGACCGCAGATTGGGAACTAATGAGGATTTTAAGCAGTTTGTGGCAAACTGCCATAATTTGGGAGTAAAGGTTATAGTTGACGGCGTATTCAACCACACCGGCAGAAGCTTTTTTGCTTTCGAGGACATAAGAAAGCACAGAGAAGGCTCAGGCTACCGCGACTGGTACTGCAACGTGAATTTCTGGGGTAATACCGAGTATAACGACGGATTTTCATATGACAACTGGGGCGGATATAACCTGCTTGCAAAGCTTAATATGAACAATCCCAACGTGCGTAACTATCATTTTGATACAGTGCGTTTCTGGGTGAGTGAGTTTGATATTGACGGAATCCGTCTTGATGCGGCGGACGTTCTTGACCACAATTTTATGCGTGAGCTAAGAGGCGTGACCAATGGCTTAAAGCCGGATTTCTGGCTGATGGGTGAGGTTATTCACGGCGATTACAGCCGCTGGGCAAACGGTGATATGCTCCATTCCGTAACGAATTACGAGCTGCACAAGGGCTTGTACAGCGGTCATAATGACCATAACTATTTTGAAATTGCCCATACTGTGAAGAGACTTTCGGGCATCTGCGGAAGCACAAGGCTCTATACATTTGTGGACAATCACGATGTTGAGCGAATTTATACAAAGCTCAATAACAAGGCACATATGAAGAATGTAACCTTGCTTGACTATACTCTGCCGGGTATTCCGTCGGTATATTACGGCTCGGAGTTCGGCATTGAGGGAAGAAAGGGCGGCGGCGATGACTGGGGACTTCGTCCGAGTCTTGAGCTTAAGGATTTTGGTGAAAATGCACCGCTTCCGTCGCTTATCGCACGTCTTGGTGAGTTGAAGAAGGAATTTAAGGAATTAACTGACGGTGAATACAAGGAGCTTACGCTCACAACACGTCAGTTTGCATATGCGAGAACGCTTGGTAACAGTACGGTTATAACGGTATTAAATAATGATGATGCTCCGGCACATATTGAAATACCGCTGCCGATAGATGCAAATAAGGCTGTAAGCCTTCTTGATTGCGAGACCTCACAGCCACCGATTGAGGAAGTAGTTGAGGAAGAGCCGCTGCTTGAAGAGGAGAGAAATGTCCGTTATACAATGAATGTGGTAGAAAGTGCGGCGGCAGCCTTTGATGCGGCGGAGCTTGCGGATTTGATGAAGAAAATCAACCGTCAGATAGAGGAAAACAGAGATGCATCCGAGATGCTTGCACGTGCAAAAACCAAGCTTGAGCGATTGATTGACGATATGAAAAATATTACAGAGGTAGTGGAGAGTATCGCTCCGAATGCGGTAAAGGCGGCACCGATACCGGTATCGGGCGGTACATCGTTCAGAATTGAAGGCAGAACGCTCATAGTAGACTTAGCCGCAAATGACGGCGAGGTTATCTGGTGCGGATGAGGATAAAAGTTGATGGAGCCTGTATTAAAGGCTGATTGATGATGTACAAAGTTATAAGATTTGATTTGTTGGAGGGGTAAATATGATAAAGATTGAATATATGAATTCGATGAATAACCTTCCTACGTGTTTTGTACTATTTTTTGGGTTGAAAGATTATATTCCGGATAACTATTTTAAAGAGTGTGAACATACAGCAGAGCTGGATTTTTATATAGAAATTTTGAAAAAATATAATTTATTTGAAGAGAAAACGTCTAATATTAAAGAAATTATATGGAGCAGACACTATGAATGCCGTTATAATGATATTTCATTTACAATGGTCTTTGACGAAGATTGGGGAGACATAAGCTTTGCTGTCGAAAATCCAAAGTACAGAAAAGAGATAGCTGAATATCTTTGCAGTATAATAGAAAAAGAGAAAATATCCAAATGAAAAAAATTGACGGTTTTAAACCGTCAATTTTTTTCATTTAAACAAAATCCTGCTGCATTCCAGATCCGCAACTACCTTTGCGAGTGCGTGCGAATTATTATCCGCCGTAACATAATCAGCGGCGGCACGTATCGGCTCAATTGCATTTGCTACCGCAATGCCGATGCCTGTATCAGTCATAAGCGACATATCATTTTCATTATCGCCCATTCCGATTGTTTTTGCCGGGTCAAGCCCAAGTAATCGTGCAAGCTTCGGCACTGCCGAGCCCTTTGTTGAGCCCTTGACAAGCATCTCATAATACCACGGACTTGTCTTCACAAACTCAAACTTATCCGCCCACTCCGATGATGCAATCACGTCACGTATTTCGTGAAGCCTGTCCTCGTCCTCCATAAAAATGACCTTTATCCACTCGTCCGCTACATTGTGATAATCAACGTAGTTATCCGGGAATTTCTCTATTTCCTTATGCCGCTCGGTGTGGCGGTTTACCTTTGAAAAGTAGTTCGTATCCGCACAGCACACCTCAATTCCGCAGCGTGGCAGGGTGCGGTCGACAAGCTCTGCGACCTTTATTGCATCCGCACTCAATGCGTTTTTCCACAGATAGCAGTCCTTCTCAAAATCGTAAATTGCCGCACCGTTAAACGAAATTACCGGAGCATTCGGCTTTATAAAATCAAGTATCAGCCTTGCACCCTCGGGCACTCGTCCCGTAGCAAAGGTGAAAAATCCGCCCTCGCTTTTGAAGTACTCAATCGCATCGCTATTTTCCTTTGAAACACGCTTATCCGAGGTGAGGAGTGTGTCATCAAGGTCGGTACAAATTAAAATTCCGTCAAATTTGCCCATTATTTCTCCCTTATATTTATACGCTCAACGCTCAGGCATCTGCCGTTTTCGTCAATATCAAAAATACAGCCGTTGAACTGTCCCTTGCCCTGAGCAAGCTCGAATTTCGCCTGCATACCGTTTACAAAACGGTCAAGAATAATATGCTTATCCATTCCCAAAATTGAATCGTATGCACCCGTCATACCAAGGTCTGTGATATAGCCCGTACCGCCGTTTAAAATCTGTTCATCAGCGGTCTGCACGTGGGTGTGTGTGCCGAATACTGCACTCACCTTGCCGTCAAGGAAATAGCCCATTGCTTCCTTCTCGCTTGTGGCCTCGGCGTGGAAATCCACGAGGATAATATTTGTTAACTTTTTAAGCTCCTCAATCTCACGCAGTGCCGCATCGAACGGAGAGTCCGCCGGGTCCATATACGTTCTTCCTATAAGGTTGATTACACCAACCAAATCGCCGCTTTTTGTGCGTACAAGCATAGAGCCCTTGCCGGGAACGGTGCCGCTGTAATTTGCAGGGCGGATAACATCCTCCTCGCTCATAAGCCGCACAACCTCCTTTGCACCCCACGTGTGGTTGCCCATTGTGAAGCAGTCCACGCCTGCACGTGTCATTTCTACGAAGGTTCTGCGTGTCATACCACGTCCGTGGTTGGAGTTTTCACCGTTGGCAAGCACGAGGTCGATATTTTTCTGATACTTCAATTCCTCGACATACTTAAAAAGCATATCACGTCCCACACGGCTCACAACGTCGCCAATACATAAAATTCTCATACAAATCTCTTTCTAATCAAAGATTTCTTAAGGAAATCTTCAATAACTATTATCTTTTATCTATTCTCTATTATCTCTTATCTGAGCCGTACCAAGTCCGGCGTCAAAAAAAGGAGCGTCCGCCGAATGGTAGAAGCGGGGTGGCATAATGCTTAGACGGTACCTTTATCGCACCGAATCCCAAGATGCCTGCCCTCATTCGGCGGCTGCTCCTATTTTTCGTTTTCAAGTTCCGATAAGAATTATTTTGCGTAATCCACTGCTCTTGTCTCACGGATAAGACTAACCTTAATCTGACCCGGATATTCAAGCTCGTTTTCAATACGCTTTACAATATCCTTGGCAACAAGTGACATTGATTCGTCGCTTACTACCTCCGGCTTAATCATAATTCTTATTTCGCGTCCTGCCTGGATGGCGAATGATTTGTCAACGCCCTCAAAGCTGTCTGCGATTTCCTCAAGCTGCTGTAAACGCTTTATGTAGGTCTCAATGTTCTCGCGTCTTGCACCCGGTCTTGCTGCGGAAATTGCATCCGCTGCCTGAACAAGGCAAGCAACAAGTGTTTCAGCCTCAACATCGCCGTGATGCGCCATAATTGCGTGGATAACATCCTTGTTCTCGTGGTACTTCTTGGCAATGTCTGCACCGATTGTAACGTGTGAGCCCTCGATTTCGTGGTCAACTGCCTTACCGATGTCATGTAAGAGACCGGCACGCTTTGCAAGGGTGATGTCGCAGCCTAATTCGCCTGCCATTACGCCGGCAAGGTGTGCAACCTCCATGCTGTGCTTTAACACATTCTGACCATAGCTTGTTCTGTATTTGAGTTTACCTAAAAGCTTGATAAGCTCCGGATGGAGTCCGTGAACGCCTGTTTCAAATGTAGCGTTTTCACCCTCCTGCTTAATAATTGCGTCAACCTCTTTACGAGCCTTTTCAACTGTTTCCTCAATTCTTGCCGGATGAATACGTCCGTCAGAAATGAGCTTTTCAAGGGCAACCTTTGCCACCTCACGGCGGATCGGGTCAAAGCTTGAAACAACAACAGCCTCCGGTGTATCGTCAATAATAAGGTCAACACCTGTGAGCGTTTCGAGAGTGCGGATATTACGTCCCTCACGGCCGATAATACGTCCCTTCATCTCGTCACTCGGGAGATTTACAACGGAAACGGTAGTTTCTGCAACGTGGTCTGCTGCAACCTTCTGAATTGATAATGCAACAATCTTCTTTGCATTGCGTTCAGCGTTTTCCTTTGCCTCCTGCTCAATTTCTTTAACCATGATAGCAGCCTCAACTCTTGCCTCGCTCTTGATTTCATCCAAGAGGATTTCCTTAGCCTCGTCGTGAGTTAAACCTGAGATTCTCTCAAGCTCTGCTACCTGCTGCTGCTTAATTTCTGCGATTTCTTGTTCTTTACGTTCAAGATTCTTAATCTTCTGATTAAGTGTTTGTTCTTTTTTCTCTAAGTTGTCTGTTTTCTTGTCTAAATTGCTTTCCTTCTGGTCGAGTCTGCGTTCCTGACGTGATAACTCGCTTCTGCGTTCCTTGATTTCCTTGTCAGCCTCGGCACGGAGCTTCTGCTGCTCCTCCTTAGCTTCAAGCATCATTTCACGCTTCTTTGAATCGGCTGCCTTTTCAGCATCTGCAATAATAGACTTAGCCTGCTCCTCGGCTGAGCCGAGAACAGCTTCGGCGGTCTTTTTTCTGTATGCTATACCCTGGTTATATGAAATAACGGAGGCGGCGATACAGACAATAACCGCAATGACTATTGTTATGATAATAGGTAAAATTATCATCGCCCCCTTTTTTTGTGATTTTGCTAATCCCTGCAAGGGGCTGTCCCGATATGGTGCTTTCTATAAAGTGCGGCGTTTGCAGGTAAGGTGCCGCTGTTACAAAGAGCAATCCGTTTGGGACGCTCCCATAAAGGTCGGGATTATATAATAATTCCGTTTTACAGAAAACATTATTTTAAAGAATATTAAGCATACATATTATACACTAAATTGGTTAAAAAGTCAATAGTTATATGCAATTTTATCGTAATTTTTTTAGGGAAATTGTGAAAAGTGCTTAAATAGTGGGCTTTTCGGCAGTTTTTGTGGAATATAAAAAGCCTGAGCAAAATGCTCAGGCTTTAAAATTCATCAATCCTTCGGAACTGTTGCCCAGTCCTTGTCAAACTGTGCGATGCCCTTGTCTGTAAGCGGATGATTTAACATCTGCATAATTACGTTGTACGGAACAGTTGCGATGTCGCAGCCGAGTCTTGCAGCGTTGATTACGTGGATCGGATTTCTTACCGATGCGGCGATAATCTCTGTGTCGATTGCCGGATCTGCATCAAATACGTCAACGATTTCCTCGATTAATGTCATACCGTCTGTGCCGATGTCGTCAAGTCTGCCTAAGAACGGGCTTACGTATGTAGCGCCTGCCTTTGCGGCAAGAAGAGCCTGTGCGGCTGAGAAAATGAGTGTAACGTTAGTCTTGATGCCTAATGCTGTCATCTTCTTACAAGCCATAAGACCTTCCTTGTTGAACGGAATCTTGATGATGATGTTCGGGTGGATAGCTGCGAGCGGCTTAGCCTGCTCTACCATCTCGTCCGGATCCTTTGCAGTAACCTCTGCACTGATCGGGCCGTCAACGATAGTTGTAATTTCCTTTACAACCTCCTCGAACTTTCTGCCTGACTTAGCGATAAGCGACGGGTTTGTAGTAACACCGCAGATAACGCCCATGTCATTTACTTCTTTGATTTCATCAACAATAGCTGTATCAAGAAATAATTTCATTGGATTGTCCTCCTGTTTGTTAAAATTATGCCTTAATTATAAAACTTTTTTTTTAAAAAGTCAAGTAAGTGCTTGAAAAAGTCAAAAAAATAGTATATAATAATTAAAAATAATACATATGTACGTGATTGAGTTCACAGAAAGGAGATAAAAATGGCAAAATTTTCATATACACCGTCGGGCGTGTGCAGTGTGAATATAGAGTTCGAGGTTGAGGACGATATTGTTAAAAATGTGAAATTCACACGCGGCTGTAACGGAAATACGCAGGGCATAGCAAAGCTTGCTGAGGGAATGAACATTGACGAGGTTATAAAGCGTCTCAAGGGTACGGACTGTAACGGCAGAGGTACATCGTGCCCGGATCAACTTGCACGTGCACTGGAATTATCGAAAAATCAGTAATATTTGGAAAATCCTTCTCATATAATTATGAGGAGGATTTTTTGTTGAGAAGATAAATTAATGTTTAGCGGCTTTGCCTTCCCCTTGAGGGGAAGGTGGCACGAAGTGCCGGATGAGGTGGAAAATCCGACGGATGCTTCGCATCCTACACCTCACCACCGCCTGCGGCGGAGCCTCTCCTCAAGG
>JAZQHZ010000342.1:0-10684 GCA_045540855.1 Clostridia bacterium | reverse complement strand
AGCATAGCTGTTACCCTTTGTTGAGAAGAAATGGTTATCACCAATCAAATCTCCGCTTGCTAAGCCTGCACTCATATAATCATCAAACCAATATGTAGCTGTTGAACTGATTGGTACGATGTCATCTGCTGTTGCCGCACTTACTGTTAAGCCTGCAAAAGCACTTACTGACATTGCTAATGCTGCGATAGCACTAACTAATCTTTTCATTTTCATAAGAAAACTCCTCCTTTTTATTTTTCCCGCACTCTCTCCTGCGGATATATTTTGGTATCCTAATTATATATCTAATCCATCCCATTGTCAACAGCTTTCACAACAAACCGCACAAATATATCAAGAAAACCGCCTTTTTTCACAAAAATATTGACATCCACTCAAAAAAGCCCCGGTTTATACCGGAGCTTTTTTGTTTGAGAGAGATTTTATTATAAAGTAAGCTTTAAAACGCCATCAACCTTTACTTCGTCTGAAAGATGTGCTGTTGCGGCTGCAACTGCATTCTCCTTAACCGGAGCTTCACCTGATGTTGTTACAATGTTTGCTGCGTTAAACTTGCTTATTTCCATATTCGGAGCTGTGTATTTTTTCATTTTCATATACCTCCTTATTCTGCAACTGCTACTAATGCATCTGCTGTTACGATTGAATCAACTACGATACCGTAAACAACTGTTGTTGCACCTGTGATTGTAACGTCTGCTGATGCTGCATTTGTTGTATCTGCTGCCTCTGCAACTGTAATCTTTGCAATTGTTGTATCTGCCGGAACCTCGAATGTAGCTGTTAAAGCTGTTGCCTCACCCTCGTAAGCCTCGCCTGAGAATGTCTTTACAACTGCTACTGTACCGTCGATTGCTGTCGGCTCTGCTGCCTCTTCCTCAACAAGCTTCATACCTAATGCAACGAAGTCTGTGAAGTAGTTACCGTTGCTTGCATTGTCAAGGCTTACTGTGTACTTTGTAGCATCAAGCTCAACCTCACATGCCATGAGATATACGCTCTTGCCGCCGCCTGTGAATACTGCGTTGTTCCAGTACTCGCTTGTCCAAGCTGTTGTAGCTACCTTTGTCTCTGCAACGCCGTTCTTGTCTGTGTATGTAAGCTGTGTATCAACACCGTTTACACCAAGAACAAATACCTTATATGTACCTGCTGTCTTTACATCAAGAGTATATGTAGCTGTATCGTCTGTGTAGTTGTTGTAGTGGTTACCGATGTTTTCAGCACTGCCGAATACCTCTAAAGCCTCGCCTGTGAAATACTCTGTTCCCATGAAACCGCCGTCTACTGCGTGGCAGTATGAAACTCTGTTTGCACCTCTTGTGATGTTATCGCCCTTAATAACCTCATCTGTTGTGAATGTGCTCTTGCTGAGTAATGTAAGCTTTACTGCCACAAGACCTGTAAGACCTTCGTATGAGCCACCGCTTGTAAGTCTGATAGCGTTCTCACCCTCTGAGAGGTTTAACTTTGCCTTTGCAATACCTGCCTTATTATCGCCGAATGTTGCGATTGTTGAAGAAAGCTCACTTCTGTTTGCATATCCGCCGTCTGTACCGTTTGCAATTGATGTACCGTCTACATATACTGCCGGATACTGCCACCAGTAGTTAGTAGCTGTAAGTAAGCTGAGCTGATATGTACCGTCTACCGGAGCGTCGAATGTAAGCTCTGTATTAAGACCGTTCGCTGCATATGTGGTGTATGATGTAACGTCACCGAAATCAACACCGTATGATGAGTAAGCTGTCTCATCAACTGCCGACCAAGCTGATATTGACTTTAAGTATGATGCTCCGTCCGGGCAAAGGTCGGTTGCTGTGTAAATCTTATCGACTTCAACCGCAATTGTCTTTTCTGCATCCAATGCAGCTGCTGAATCATCAGCAAAAGCAGTTAAGCTTGTCATTGAAGCTGCTAACATAGCAGCTGCTGTCAATAATGACAGCGTCTTCTTCATTTTCATAAAATTTTCCTCCTTTTTATTCCGCAAGATATTTTTTCGTCCATATCTCACAATTTTATGTAATTGTATTATACTACTCTTTTTCTGCTTTGTATAGTGCCACGTGCGACTTTTTTTATGGTGCCACTAAGCCAATTTCACAGATTTCGTGCATAAATCCGTCAATTTTCAGTGTACATATGTCGCCGCCGGCTATTTCGCCGTCTATCACAAGTACATTTGCACGCACTCCGTCAATGCCGCCGGGATAGTTTTGCACCTCATATGTATAGCGGATGCCGTCTTTGCCCTCGTATTCACGCAAATCGAAGCCTGCCCTTTGCTGAAGCGAATTGTATTCGGTATACACCGCATCAAGAGGTGAAGGAATAGCAATCCGCACCGTTTCCACAGGTCTTGCACTGACCTTATAGCCATAGCCCTCAAGAAATGACACGATATAGTCATCCTCCTGTGAAAACACAGTGAAGCACACAGCCACCACCGCAATAACGGCGATTGTGATAAGATAATAAAGCAGGTTTTCTTTCATATAAATACCGTCCTTTCCGGGATAAATTATTGTTTATATATTAGGCTTCTCCTTGAGGAGAGGCTCCGCCGCAGGCGGTGGTGAGGTGTAGGATGCGATGCATCCGTCGGATTTTCCACCTCATCCGGCACTTCGTGCCACCTTCCCCTCAAGGGGAAGGCAACGCCGCTAAACAATAATTTAAAATAATTTTTCATCCTTCGGATGAAAAATTTCCAAAATTACGCATTACGCATTGCGAATTACGAATTGAATTAATATTTCATATAAAAATTATATAAAATAAATTTTCAAATATTACCTGTTTAATAAATCCGTTTATCGTAAAACATAAAAGTGTACAAAGGAGATGATTTTTATGAACAAGCTTTCACTTATACTTGTAATAGTCGGTGCTTTAAACTGGCTTCTGGTCGGACTTTTCAGCTTCGACCTTGTAGCGTGGCTTTTCGGTGCACAGACTGCTTTACTTTCACGTATCGTGTACGTAGTAATCGGTCTTGCCGGATTGTGGTGTATCGGTCTTTTATTCAACGATTCAAAAGATATGGTACACGCACGCACAGACTAACAAAAAAAGGAGCTGCAAAGCAGCTCCCGATGCCAAAAAAAGCGAGCAGATTGCCGCTCAACGAGGGAAAGGCATATACAGATATTCCGACCCGAGGTGAGCGGTGAGATGCGACGCTTATTTTTTTTGCATCAGTCTTCTCTGTTTTTGTTTATATCATACTCACGCATAACCTTCTTGCGTTCTCTTGCCGCATACTGGGTATAGTATTTATGCGTCACTTCTATATTCTTATGTCCCATCAGCTCCGCAACCATCTTGATGTCAATTCCGTCTGCAATCAGATTGCACGCAAATGTCCTTCGCAATGCGTGCGGATGCATCTTCTGCGGATCACTTATCCCTGCCATAAGGCAGTATTTGTGCATTATCTTCTCCACGCCCTGTGCACTTATCCGCTTGCCGCTGCGATTTAAAAACAGTGCATCCTTGTCCTTTGCATTTTCCATTTCCACTCTTTGATTAAGATATTCGCTAAGCTCCTTATGCACCTGCACCGGCATAAAAACCTCCTGCTGATCGCCGCCCTTACGGGTTACGATAAAGGAAAATGTGTCAAGGTCAACATCGTTTATATTAAGGTTTATCAGCTCGCTTACTCGGCAGCCCGTACCAAGATATGTAACAAACAGAGCAATATCTCGTTGCTTGCGGTTTTCATATTCCGTAAGGTCACGTCCCTCAAGGAATTTCTCGCCGTTATAAAGGCAGTCAAGAAATGCCACTGTATCCCACGAATTCATCGGTCGCTTCATTTTCTGATGAATTTTCTTGAAATCAATTTTTTCCGACTCGTTATGGCTTATCATATCGTGCTTATACAGATAGCTGAAAAGCCCACGCACTCCCGAAAGCTTGCGGTTGATGCCGTGCTCGTCATTTTTCCATATACGTGTATACACCTTGCCGCGCGGGCTCACACATTCCGTTTCGTACTCTCTCAGATATGCCTGGAAGGTAGTAAAATCACGCAGTGTCACCTTTTCCATATGTGACGGTGTGAAATCCTCAAGATTTTCTATTTCACGAAACTTAAAACGCTGAAGATACTGCAAAAAAATCTTGATATCTATGCTGTAACCAATCTGCGTATTTACGCTTTCGCCCTGATATGCGTGTTCAATATATTCAAACACAAAATCCGGCAGCTGCGAAAGGTAATTCGATAATTTCATATGCTTGCTCATAATTCACCAGCCTTCTTTTCCAAAAGCACCATATTAACTCCCTTGATGCCGTTAAAATCGCACGGCACCACTCCGACCTCTGTATAGCCGAGCTTCTTATACATCGCCCTTGCACGCACGTTCCGTTCATTAGTATCAATCCGCAGGTACGGGCAATTATTTTCAAGGGCGTATTCCTCATAAAAGGCAACAAATTGCTTACCGTAGCCCTTGCCGGGAGTCTTCGGCGAAATCACAAGGGTATGCAGAACCGCAACCTCTTCATCTGCCGCTTCATACTGCCAGCTTCCGTATACATATTCCGCCACCTGCACCTGATTTATAACCGCCGCACCGACAATTTCACCATCCGCCTCGCCTACGAATAAATCGTCACGCAGAAGTGCCGCCTGTGCAGTGGCACGGGTGGGATAAACGTCACGAATCCATCCGATTGTAGTTTCGCCATTTTCCTCGCAGGTATGTATATCCGAATAAATCTGTTCAATGGCAGAGATATCGGTATGTGTTGCTTTTCTGATTAACATCGCTTTTCGTCCTTTTTTGTTTTTTTATATTGTAACATAATTTGCGATTTTTTGCAAGAAGAATAAATTAATGTTTATGCGTAGAACGCATAAACAATTCGGAATTCGGAAATCGGAATTCGGAATTGTGGTAATTTTTTTGCCCTTGAATGGCAAAAAAATAATTATTAAGCTACGCAAAAGTCAAGCAATGATGCGTCAGCTATTAAAATAATTTTTCATTCTTGAATGAAAAATTTCAATAATTCCGAATTACGCATTCCGAATTCCGAATTTTAATTAATGTTTATCGCAAAGCGATAAACATTAATTTATACTTTTCCAAAAATTTTTTTCAAAAATATATTGAAGATTTTGAAAAAATATAGTATAATATAAGTAACTATACTATTTGGAGGATTTTATTATGCAATTAAAGACAAACAGCGGTCTTGGCACAGTTTCAATTTCAAACACTGTAATCGCAGATATTGCAGGTTCAGTTGCTTCGGGCTGCTATGGCGTAGTAGGTATGGCTTCACGCTCTGTTACTGACGGTATCGTAAGCCTTCTTAAGAAGTCTGATATCTCAAAGGGTATTAATGTAATTGCTGAAAACGGCGGCATTGTTGTGGATATCCACATAATTGTCGAATACGGTGTTAATATTAATGCTATCTGCAAGAGCATCGTTAACAGAGTTCGCTATTCATTGGAAAACAGCATCGGTCTTATGGTGAACCGCATTAATGTCAAGGTTGAAGGCGTAAGAGCAGATTGATAAAGGAGGCGGCACCAATAGAACGTATGACAGGAAAAGAGCTCTCATTAATGATTATTTCGGGAGCCAATAATTTATATAATAATAAGCAGGAGGTTGATGACTTAAACGTATTCCCTGTTCCGGACGGCGACACGGGTACAAATATGTCACTCACAGCCACAGCAATTGCTACGGCACTCCTCGAAGCACCCACCTCATCAGCTACCAAAGCGGCTGACAAGATGCAGTTTGCCGCTTTAAGAGGCGCAAGAGGTAACTCGGGTGTTATTCTTTCACAGATTTTCAGAGGTATTGCAAAAAATATCAAGGGCAAGGATTCAATCGACGCTTCAGAGCTTGCAAAGGCACTTGAGGCAGGAAGTGCCGCTGCGTACAAGGCTGTAATGAAGCCGACAGAGGGTACTATCCTCACAGTTGCACGTGAAAGTGCAACGGGTGCAACTCTTTGCAAATCAGACGACATCTGCGAGGTTATCGAAGCGGCAGTTGAAAGAGGTGCAAAGGCACTTGAAAACACTCCCAAGCAGCTCGCGGCACTTGCTCAGGCAGGCGTTGTAGACGCAGGCGGCAAGGGCTGGATGTGTGTGCTTGAGGGAGCATTATACTACCTTAAAAACGGCGAGACGGTAACACGCAACGAAGCACTTGAGATTGCTCCCAAGGCTCCGTCAAAGGCTCAGGAGGCAGTTTCAACAGAGGATATCACCTTCCAGTACTGTACCGAGTTCCTTATCGAAAAGTACAATGCAGAGGTAAGTGCGGATGAGTTCCGTGATGCAATTTCACCCAAGGGCGACTGTATGCTCGTAATTGATGACGGCGAGATTGTAAAGGTGCATATCCACACTAACAATCCGGGCTTTGTGCTTGAGGAAGCTGTTAAATTAGGTGAGCTTATCAATTTAAAGATTGATAATATGAAGCATCAGCACCGTGCAATCCTCGATTCATCACCCAAGCCGGTCAAGGTTGAGGTTGAGATGAAGAAGCCTTTAATCAACAAGAAGCCCGATAAGCCTGAGAAGGATTACGGCTTTGTTGCTGTGTGTGCAGGCAAGGGCTTGTCAAAGGTGTTAAAGGATTTAGGCGTTGACAAGGTGATAGAGGGCGGTCAGACAATGAACCCGTCAACCGACGACATTTTAAAGGCTGTCGCCAAGGTAAACGCAAAGACTGTATTCGTGTTCCCGAACAATAAGAATATCATTATGGCGGCTGAGCAGGCGGCTATGATTTGCGAGGACAAGAAGGTTGTTGTTATTGCATCAAAGGATTTCCCGAGATGTGTTAGTGCATTGATGGCATTCAACGCAAAGAAGGATATTGAGGCAAACGAAAAGGCAATGACAAAGGCACTCGAAAAGGTTTCAACAGGACAGATTACATACGCTGTCCGTGATACTGAGATTGATGATATTGTTATCAGAAAGGACGACATCATAGGCATCATTGAGGGCAAGATTAAGCTCGTTGGCAAGGATATAAACGATGTCTTGGACGAGATGGTTGCTCAGATGTCGGACGAGGATACAGAGTTTGTAACCGTATACACAGGCAAGGATGTGAAGAAGCAGCAGATAGAGGATGCCGAGGCACGCCTCAGTAAGCTTGAGGAGGACGAAATCGAGGTTTCGTTCAAGAAGGGTGCACAGCCGCTTTACTATTACATCGTAAGCGTTGAATAATGGAAAACAAAAATATAAGATATATAAAGGGCGTCGGCGAAAAGCGTGCGGCGCTCTTTAGCAAAAAGGGCATAAATACTTTAGAGGATCTGCTCTATTTTTTCCCTCGTTCACACGAGGACAGAAGTAAAACAAAGGATATTGCAGACTGTCTACATGGAGAGACAGTCTGTATTTGTGCTGAGGTTTATGCTCCGGTACGTGAGCACCGCATCCGCCGCAATATGACTATCTATTCGATGATTGTAACGGACGAATCGGGCGCAATCACGATAAACTGGTACAATAACCGTTTCGTGAAGGACGTGTTCCACACGGGCGATAAATACGTTTTTTACGGCAAAATCCAGATTCGCGGCACAAAGCTTGAAATGCAAAATCCCGTATACGAGCGTATGGGCAACGAAAAATTCACCGAGCGTATTATGCCGATTTATCCCTTGACAGGCGGACTTACACAGAAGATTGTGCAGTCGTGTATGAGCGAGGCACTGAAGGAAGCGGGCAGGCTTGATGAATACATTCCCGACTGGATACGTGACCGCTATAAAATTGCGGAAATAAATTATTCCATAAACAATATCCATTTCCCGAACGATTTCGAGAGCTATAACATAGCACGCCGCCGCTTTGTATTTGAAGAGCTGATGATTTTACAGCTTGCACTTCTTGGCAGAAAGGACTTGTTCTGCAAGCGTGACGGCGTGGTGATTGACGGTAAGTGCGTGAATGACTTTGCAAAAACACTTCCCTTCCCTCTTACAGGTGCCCAGACGAGGACTATAAAAGAAATTTTAGGCGACCTTAAATCCGGCAAGCAGATGAACAGGCTTGTTCAGGGTGACGTTGGTTCGGGCAAGACGGCGGTTGCCGCTGCCGCAATTTATGCCGCAGTCAAAAACGGGCATCAGGCGGCAATGATGGCACCGACGGAAATCCTTGCGGCACAGCACCTTGAAACGCTTGAGGCATTTTTTAAGGATATGGATATAACGGTCGTGCTTTTGACGGGCGGTATGAAGGCGAAGGAAAAGCGGCTTGCACTGGATATGATTGCAACGGGTGCGGCGGATGTAGTAGTCGGCACGCACGCACTTATTCAGGATACGGTGTATTTCAAGGATTTATCGCTTGTAATCGCAGACGAACAGCACCGCTTCGGCGTTGAACAGCGTGCAAAGCTAAGTGCAAAGGGCTTTAATCCGCATATGCTGATTATGTCGGCAACGCCGATTCCGAGAACACTTGCACTTATTCTCTACGGCGACCTTGATATTTCAATAATTGACGAGCTTCCGCCGGGCAGAAAGACGGTCAAGACCTATGCAGTAGGCGAAAGTATGCGTGAGCGGATAATGGCATTTATTGAAAAGAATGTCAATGCCGGCACGCAGGTGTACGTAGTGTGCCCGCTGATTGAGGAAACGGAAAAGAGCGATTTGCAAAATGCACAGGAGCTTGCACAAAAGCTTGCAGACACCTTCCCGAAAATGCGTGTAGGGCTGATGCACGGCAAGATGAAGGGCAAAATAAAGGACGAAATAATGAACGAATTTGCATCGGGTGAAATTGACGTGCTTGTGTCTACGACGGTAATCGAGGTAGGCGTAAACGTTCCGAATGCGAACGTGATGATTATAGAAAATGCAGAGCGTTTCGGTCTCTCACAGCTGCATCAGCTGCGAGGTCGTGTAGGCAGAGGCTGTGAGCAGGCGTATTGCGTGCTGTTTGCACACGGTCATAATGAGATAACGAAAAAGCGAATGGAGACGATGTGTCTGTCAAATGACGGCTTCTATATCAGTGAGCAGGATTTAAAGCTGCGAGGTCCGGGCGATTTCTTCGGCACACGTCAGCACGGCTTGCCGGAGATGCGTATTGCAAATTTGTTTGAGGATCAGGAGATTTTAAAGCAGGCACAGGATGCGGCAAAGGAAATAGCCGCCGAGGGTGTGGAGAATTATCCGCTCCTGCAGAAGCGATGCGAGAAGCTTTTAGAGGACAGTATTGTTTTGAATTGATTGGAGGGATTGCGGTGAAGAAATTTGTGAGTTCAGAATATAAATATTCAATGTATAAATTAGGATTGTATTTTGCCGTAATAATACTTTTTCTTATATTGTCACTATTACTCACCGGAAATACTCAATGGAACACCTCAATTCCTTTTATCGTTTTGTTTTCTTTGTTTTACTGCTTTGCTATCTTTCGATCATTAAAGCTTGGAATTTATATTGACGGAGAAGATATTTTTGAGCAAGGTATTTTTATAAAAAAGAAAATTAACATATTCGAAATCAAAGCAATCAAAATTGCAGAATACTCAATATACTATAGGCGTGCAACCAGTTTTACCCAAACAGACAAACACGGAAATCAATTATATTCAGCGGTTTTTATGCGAGAAATTGTTCCTGACCTGAAAGAAAATTATAACGATTGGGATATTATATTGCGTTACAGAAAAAAGGTAATGTTCAAAACCATCTATGACAAAGAAGCAATTGACTATATACTGACGCTCAATCCAGATATCAAGCTTTTGTAACAATATTAAGCACAAATAACAAAGCATTGACATTCCTTGACAAAATATAACAATGTTTGTTATAATACTTATCGAAAAGGAATGGTGGCGACTGTTCCGACATTCTCCGAAAGGAGGTGTCTGTTATGGATATAAATATTTTGATAAGTATAATAGAACTGATTATAATTCTCGAAATAATTAAACATATAAAGAAATAAGTCGCCCCTGCCTGCAAATAGGGACGACTATTTAAAATAGTTTACAATTTGCGGAACGGTCAAAGCCGTTCCTTTTCTTTATATTATCACACTTTATCGTTTTTGTCAAGCATTGTGTACAAAAATATATTTTTATACAATAATTAAAAATTCCGCCATAAATTACAAGCTATAATATTTCTCTTTCTGCACAAATTATAATTGAGCCAAGGCTCACAAGAACAAAAGCGAAACAGCGATTAAAGAGAAAAATATTTTTGTTTAATTGCAGTTTCAAATGAGAAAGGAGACAAATATTATGTCAAGCAAGAACAAGTCAAAGAAGTCACCGGCATTATCACAGTTCAAGATGGAGGCAGCTAAGGAAGTAGGCGTTAGCTTAAAGGACGGCTACAACGGCGACCTCACATCAAAGCAGGCAGGCAGCGTAGGCGGTCAGATGGTTAAGAAGATGGTAGAGGCTTACGAGAATTCATTAAAGGGCTAAAACCAAAAAAGGGGCTGTTTGATACAGCCCCTTTAAATTTGAATTTATCGGGGAGTTTGCACTCGTCCAAACGATTCAAATGGGCTCTGCCCCAAGACGTTCAGCTTTAATTGTTTGCAACGTATATCCCCGGTTCTTTTTCTGTCTGCAGTAACAGAAAAAGAACGAAAAAGAATACCGTTCAAGAGGGAAATTCCCTCTTGAAAATCTCCCTT
>JAZQHZ010000341.1:0-4158 GCA_045540855.1 Clostridia bacterium | reverse complement strand
CGAACAAAGTGAGTCAGAGTCACTCGTGCTACCTTTACACAATCCCGCTATATGGTGCGGATAGCCAGACTTGAACTGGCACGGTGTTAACCACACGCCCCTCAAACGTGCGCGTCTGCCGATTCCGCCATATCCGCATTTGTTTCAACAACAGAAATTATTATAACAGAAATATATCTTTATGTCAATAGCCTTTTCGGAAAAAAACAGAGTAAAATAGAGTAATATTTTAGATAAATTTCATATTTTTGGTTGACAAACATTTTTAAATGTAGTAAAATAGAAATAGAAATTTTTAAGGATGCGAAATTTGTCGGGAGGGAATGTGTATGAACATAGTATTATTTGCAAGTGACAAGAAAAAAGAGCTTATGGCTGATTTTTGTAATGCGTACAGCGGTATTCTCTCTAAACATACTTTATTTGCGACAGGTGCAACAGGTGAAATAGTAAAGCGTTCCACTACCTTAAAGCCAATCAATTTCTTGGGTGGAAAGATGGGCGGAATGGAGCAGGTGGCTACCCGTATCCGTTATGACGAAATAGATATGGTAATTGCACTTGTTGACGGCGAGTATAACAAGTCATCGGATGTATTTGTCAGCGAAGTGCTTAAGGCTTGTGATATGATGAATATTCCTGTATCCACTAATGTTGGTACGGCAGAGCTTCTTATACAGGGCTTACGCCACGGTGACCTTGAGTGGAGAGAAATAGTAAAGCAGAGATAAATTTTGGAGAACTGAGAGTTCTCCATTTTTTGTAGCGGGGTATAAAATGGATATACAGAAAAAATTATTGAGTATGGCAGATGAGGAATATAAAAAATTCAACTCAAAGCTTATCCCGACAGTTCCGGATGAGCTGATTATAGGAATACGCACTCCAATACTGCGTCAGTTCGCCAAGGATATTGCAAAAACTCCTGAGGCTGAAGCTTTTCTTGATTCTTTGCCGCATAAATATTATGAGGAAAACAATCTTCATATGTTCCTGATTGAGCAGATTAAGGATTTTAATAAAGCACTTTATGAAACGGAAAAATTCCTGCCCTATATTGATAACTGGGCAAGTTGCGATTCGAGGCTTAATCCTGTGTTCAAGAAAAATGCTCTCAAACTGCTTCCTAAAATAAATGAATGGCTGAAATCGGAGCATACATATACGGTAAGATACGCCATAGGACTCCTTATGCGGCTTTTTCTTGATGAAGAATATGACATGAAATATCCCGGAATGGTTGCACAAATCCGTTCTGACGAGTACTACATCAATATGATGATTGCCTGGTATTTTGCAACTGCACTTGCTAAGCAGTATGAGTCAGTAATTCCGTATATTACGGAGCACAGGCTTGATAAATGGACACATAATAAAGCGATACAGAAGGCGATAGAAAGCTATCGTATAGACGATGAAACAAAGCAATATCTGAGAGGGCTTAAAAGATGAAAACAGTTGTACCCGATTATTACGGTGAATTCAAGTGCATTGCCGATAAATGCAAGCACAGCTGCTGCATTGGCTGGGAGATTGACATTGATTCTGAAAGCTATGATAAGTATATGAGTGCAGATGGTGAAATGGGCGAGAGGCTAAGAAAAAATATCATTATTGAAAGTGGTACGCCGCATTTTGTTCTTGGGGAAAATGAGCGATGCCCATTTCTGAATAATAAAAATCTGTGCGACCTGTATACAGCACTTGGCGAAGAAAGCTTGTGTCAGATTTGCACCGACCATCCGAGGTTCCGCAATTTCTTTGACGACAGAATTGAAATGGGAATAGGACTATGCTGTGAAGAGGCGGGAAGGCTAATTCTTGGCAGGAAGCAAAAATCAAAAACGGAAAGCGGCAACAGTGATTTTCTTCGGTTTCGTCAGAATATATTTGATGTATTGCAAAACAGAGAAAAGCCGATTGACAAACGTATAGAAGAAATGCTGTCAGTATGCGATATAACTCTGCCGCAGATTTCGTATGAGAAGTGGGCGAGGGTATATATGTCGCTCGAACGCATGGATGAGGAATGGACAAGGCGGCTTGATAAGCTGGCGCAGACAGAGGAAAAGGAAATTTCACCCGAATGGGAGATTGCATTTGAACAGCTTATAGTTTATTTTATATTCCGTCATCTTTCCGGCGGACTTGATGACGGGAGAATTGCAGAGCGTGCGGCATTTGCGGCACTGGGTGTGCATATCATAAACGGAATGTTTGGTGGTGAGAGCATAGAAGAGCTGATAGAAATTGCAAGGCTCTATTCATCGGAGATAGAGTATTGCGAGGACAATATTGAAAATCTTTTGAGCTTACTGGAACAGTATTAAAAGAGTCGGGCAAATGCCCGACTCTTTTAATCTGATTAATCGTCTAATTCAGCCTCTTGAGCTGCCTGAATGTCCTCAAATGCTGAAAGCATAGGTTTAACATCCTTCTTCTTAAGCTTTCTGTCAACGTAGTTCTTTGTGATTTTACATACAAGACCTGAAAGTGCAATTACACCGATAAGGTTAGGAATCATCATAAGACCGTTAAATGTATCTGAAATATCCCAAGCAAGTGATGAAGTCATAAGTGCACCGCACATAATCATCACGAGATGAATAACCTTATATACCTTAACTGACTTTGTTCCGAATAAGTATTCCCAAGCCTTTGAACCGTAGTGGTCCCAACCGAGAACTGTTGTGAAGGCAAAGAGTAAAATTGCAATTGCAATGAACTTACCGCCGATATTTCCCCAGGCAAATACTGTATTAAATGCATCTGCAACCATTGTGGCATCGTTTGTATATGTACCAATAGGAGCATATAAATCAGCATAAACGCCTGAGGTTAAAACAACGAGAGCTGTCATTGTACAAACAACCATTGTATCTGCAAATACCTCGAATATACCCCACATACCCTGCTTAACCGGCTCCTTGATGTTTGAGTTTGAGTGAACCATAACAGATGAACCGAGACCTGCTTCGTTTGAGAAAACTCCACGCTTAAAGCCCTGTACCATAACTGTTTTGATTATTGAACCTGTAACACCACCGGCAACTGCAACCGGGCAGAATGCTGTTTTGAAGATTGCCTTGAAAGCGGGTAAAATCATATCGTAATTAACACCTATTATAATAATACTTCCTACTACGAAAAGTACAACCATAAAAGGAACAACCTTTTCAGCGAATGAAGCGATTCTCTGAAGTCCGCCTAAAACGATAAGTGCGGCAATAATAACAAGCACAACACCGATGATTACTGAATATAATGATACGCCCTCGTAAAGAGTGATGTCAGCTAAAGCATCAATACGGAATGCTGATTCAATGTTAACAACAATCTTGTTAATCTGTCCCATAGCTCCGATACCGAATGAAGCAAGGAGAGTAAAGATTGAGAATAAAATTGCAAGAATCTTACCAATCTGCTTAAAGCCCTTCTTTGAACCAAGACCGTCCTGGAGATAGTACATAGCGCCGCCTGACCATTCGTTGTCCTTGTTTCTGCGACGGTAGAAGATACCTAATACATTTTCCGAATAGTTTGTCATCATTCCGAAGAATGCTGCAACCCACATCCAGAATACTGCACCCGGACCACCAATACAGATAGCTGCAGCAACACCGGCAATATTACCAACACCGATTGTAGCAGCAAGAGCTGTACATAAAGCCTGGAACGGTGAAATCGAAGACTTATCCTTTGAATGACCGATTACGTCCTTCTTGAATAAGCTTCCGATTGTATTCTGCCACCAGTGCTTAAGATGTGTAACCTGGAAGAACTTTGTGAGTATTGTTGTGAGAACGCCTGTAAACAACAGAAGTGCAAGACCTAAGGTTGTCCAGACAAATGTGTTGACAACATCATTGTATGCTGTCAGCTGTTCAAAAAACTGTGTCATAAAAAAACCACCTTTGTAAAATAATATAAAATAAAAGAGAGCCTGCCTATTATGCAAGCTCACGCAAAAAACAAAATATACCTTATGAATACTACATAAAGTCAAGATATATTTCTACGTCCTTTTGCCTGAGAGATTAAACGCAAACTGCGTTCTTGCACCTTCGGCACCCTGGATTTTAACAGGGCTTCTCCGTAGCACTATCCATTTACAGTCTTATCCGGGAAACCGGACACCTGAGAGTGTTACTCCTTCGG
>JAZQHZ010000340.1:0-7485 GCA_045540855.1 Clostridia bacterium | reverse complement strand
CTGTTGACGTTAAGAAGGATACAACAGGTTTCCGTAAGGTTACATACGATAAGGACAAGGGCGTTCTTATCAATGATAAGGCAGTATGGTTAAGAGGCTATGCACAGCGTGCAACAAACGAGTGGGCAGTAATCGGTTCAGCAACAGACTGGCTCCAGGATTACGATATGGACCTCTTAAAGAAGAACAATGCAAACTTCATCCGTTGGATGCACGTTGCTCCGAAGCCGGCGCAGGTACGTTCATCAGATAAGTACGGTGTAGCGGTTGTTGTTCCGGCAGGTGACAAGGAAGGCGAAGCAGGCGGCAGACAGTGGTCACAGCGTACAGAGGCTATGCGTGATGCTATGATCTACTTCAGAAATAACCCGTCAGTTATCTTCTGGGAAACAGGTAACAACAAGATTGCAGGCTCAAAGGCAAATGAAATGGCTGCATTAAGAGATGTACTCGACCCGAGCGGTATGAGATTTATCGGTGCGCGTTCAACACAGAACACTCCGGATCAGTTAAACTACGAGTATAACTATGCAGGTACGATGTACGGTAACTATGCCGGTGAAGCATTGAAGGCAATGGCTACAAATGGCATCTACGGTCCGATTATGGAGACAGAGTATGCCCGTGACGAGTCACCGAGACGTGTTTGGGATGATTTTTCACCGCCGGACTATGACTATGTAAACAAGTGGTTAGGCGACGGCGCAAAGAAGACAGATGACTTTGATATCTGGGATTTAACACAGGAAGACGCTACAGTAAGAAACGTAAGAGAGTACGGAAACGACTACTATCTCCAGAGAACTGGCGGCGGTACAGGCATCTATTCAGCTGCTGCAATGATGGTATGGTCGGATTCAAACATGCACGGCCGTAACTCGGGTAGTGAGAACTGCCGTACAACAGGTAGAGTTGACCCGGTAAGACAGACAAAGGAAATGTATAACGGTATGACAGCTGCACAGTCAGACGAGGCTATGGTTGATATTATCGGTCACTGGAGCTATCCGCAGTTATCAGCTGATACATATAACTATTTCGACAGAACATATAACGGCTCATACTGGGTATATGATGCAACAAAGCAGTTGAAGCGTGACCCGGTTAACAAGACTGTATACGCAGTAGGTAGTGCAGATGTTGACAAGATTGAGCTTTACAGGGTTGACGGCGAGACAGAGACTCTTATCGGCACAGATAACAGTGCAGAGGGTGCGTTCGTATATTCATTCGCAAATGTTGATGTTACAAAGGGCGACGCAGTAATTGCAAAGGCATACGATGCAAGAGGCAACGAGATTGCAACAGACAGAATCGACAGAACATACAATGCAGTAAGTCTCAGACTTACACCGAATACAGCTATCAAGGAAGTTGTAAACGAGGATGGCACAACTGAGGTTGTTTCAGACTGGAGAGCAGACGGTGCTGATATCGCTTACTTCGATGTAGAGGTAATCGACGAGAACGGTAACGTTTGTGCACTTAACTATGACAAGATCACTTTCACATACGAGGGTGAGGGCGTATACTTAGGCGGCTACAACTCAGGTAACGGTGCAGGCTGTTTCCAGAACACAGCAGCATCAACAGGTATTTCAAACTACTTCGGCGGAGCTAAGGACGGCGTATCAACAATCCGTCAGGATTATGTATACGCAGAGAACGGTACAAACAGAATCTTTGTTAAGTCAACAAGAAATGCAGGTACATTCACACTTACAGCTACAATGGACGGTATGATGCCTGTATCAAAGAGCATCACATCAAATACAGTTGAGTCAGAGGGCGGTCTCACATTAGAGATGCCGGCAACTCTTGACCCGGGCACAGAGGCTCCGGAGCAGGTAGAGACAGTTCCGGCAATGAAGCCTGTAATGGAAATCGCAAAGTATATTGACTGGGCAGGTGTAAAGGTTGTTACATCAACAAGCAGCGTTAATTACTATGAGACAACATTAAACGGCACAGCACTTGACGTATCACCGAAGTCAAGAGTAGGTATCAATGACTTCATCTTCGGACCGATTGTTCCAATTCTTGATGCAGTTAAGGCAGCAGGAGCAAGCTTCGAGTATACATATGGTGATGTAAACGGTAAGATGACACTTTCAGTAACTGCTGACGGTCATACTTATAACTATGTAGAAGGTGAAAACCTCTTATACATCGACGGCTTCGAGGCAGGTAACTCAGAGCTTACTGAGGATATGCCGATTATGGAAGACGGTGTGATGATTGCACAGCTTTCATCAATGCTCGGACGTATCCCGGGTGTAAGCTATAACACAAACCGTGATACAAAGACATTTGAAATCACATACACAGCACAGTAATTTAAGGAGGTTTATGAAAATGAAGAAATTATTATCTACAATTCTTTCAATAGCTATGTTAGCAACCTCTGCGGCTGTACCGGTACTTGCAGATGAGGTTGTTGCCGAGACAGAGGAAATTGCTGTAGTAGAAACAGCTGAAGAAGAAATTATTGAAGCGGAAGCAGTTGAGGAAGAGATAATCGAGGAATACTTCGACTTCTCGGACTACGTTCCCTGTGATTACGACGTAGAGAAGGTTAACCTTAACTTCGACACAGATGGTACAGTAGTAAATGATATCGACGGAACAAATGCACATCAGTATGGTGCTACTGAAGAAGTGGTTTTCTCATTATCGGATAATACAATAATGACAAAGGAATTCTTCCTTACATTTGACTTCAGACTTGACACTGCTGAGGACGGAACTGTTCCGGGCTATGTGGGAATTAACCGCAGCGGTAAGGTTGGTCCGTGGATAAAGTACGTTGACAATCAGTTAAAGACACAGACAGGCTCATCAAGCTACCAGACTCTTGGAGATGTTACTCCGGATACATGGTACACAGCTGAGATGGAGGGTAAAATGGTTGTAGCCGGTGCAAAGGTTACATTCAGACTTTACAGCTATGTTGACGGCGTAAAGACACTTATAAACACAGTTGACGGAATGAACCTCCGTCAGTTCTACGCAGGTTCATCAAACGGATATCCGGATTATTTCAGAGCTTACAATATATCACTTGATAACGTAAAGCTCGTTTCAGAGTATCCGGACGCACTTGTTCTTTCATCAACAGCAGATGAAATCGACGCAGGTACAACGGCGGCATTTGATTATGTTGCAACAAGACAAGATGTTGAAACAACAAAGTACGGTGTGGTGTGGTCAGTATGGGATGAGGCAGGCACAACTGAGATTACAGACGGTTCAGCAAAGGTTACATCAGACGGTGTGCTTGCAGCAGACATTCATTCTCCGGCACAGACTGTTACAGTAAAGGCAACTGCTACTTTAGAAGGCAAGGAGCTTGTTGGTGAATACAAGGTTAAAATCAATGCAGTATCAACAGAGGACGAAAAGTTTGACAGTATTGCAATTGACGGACCGCTTACAGTACTTGGCGGCACAACAGGAACATTCACATTCACAGCTTCAAAGAACGGTGAGGATGTTACATCATCAGTTGTAGCAGAAGATTTAGTATGGAGCATCTATGACTGTGACGACTTAAAGCCGAATAACAGTAAGATGTTCAATATCGAAAACGGTGTATTAACAGTTGATAAGTCAGTTATTGCACAGAAGATTTTTGTAAGAGCTACAAGTGCAAGTGGTAAGGTGTATGCTTCAAAGGAGGTTACAATTGACTTTGCGGCTGATGTACCGGAAACAATTATAGGCTACAATGCTTGTGAAACGGCAATTGAAACAGCTGAAAGAGTAGAGTCATTCGACGGCTCATCAGCATATCTTACAACTACATCATATGTGTTGAACTTCGGTGACCAGGGTGACTATGTTGCAGTGGAGTTTGACTTCAGATTCCCGGGCAGCGGTGATATCAGATGTAAGAGAGCAGACGGTTCGGAAAACTCAAGCTTTTTATACCGTGACGGCACAATTTCACAGCAGACAGGCGGAAGTAAGTTCTCGTCAGTAATGGCAGGTCTTGATACAGAGGCATGGTATCACTTTGAATTCCTTTATTCAGCAGCTGCAGTAGATGCTTCATGTAACATTTACAAGTACAATGAGGATGGCAGCCGTGAGCTGGTAAACACAACATACGGTCTTAATATGAGAAACGGTAAGAATTTCGGTAAGATTGAATTCTCAAACTCAATGTATGTTGATAATGTTATGATTACAAAGCCGGTTCCGAACGAGCTTGAAATCACAGCCGCAACAACAAATATGTTTGCGGGTAACACAAACCAGATTACAGCAACTGCATCAAGAAATGCACTTCCGCTCAAGAATGCATCAGGTCTTACCTGGACAGTAAACGATGCTTCGGATCTTCCGATTATTGACGGCAGTGTTACAATCACAGAGGCAGGTCTTGTGACGGTTGATCCGCTTACAAAGGCACAGACTGTTACAGTTGTGGCTAAGGCATCAGAAACTGTAAAGGCAACAACAGTAATCAATATCCAGTCAAGCGATGTATTTGCAATCACAAACATCGGTGTAAACGAGGATATGACAAAGATTGTAAAGATTTATGCAGAAAAGAACTTCTACTATGTAGATGACATCACTTTCGTAATTGCAATCTACGGCGAAGACGGCAGACTCAAGGCAATGGTATCAAGAGGTGGCTACGGTGACGAGTATTCACTGGGTTCAAACGAGATAAACGTTGATCTTGATCTTCCGGCAGACTTCAATCCGGAAACAGATATGATTAAATCATTCGTCTGGACGAGATTCTAATTTAAAAATTAAAAGTTACATTCATTCATAGGAGAGAGCCGCTTATGCGGCTCTCTCTCTTTTAGTAGCTCCGATTGTTTCCGAAGTATTTCACCGATTGTAATAAAAAATTAATATTTGACTGCGGGATTTTACAAAAACTTTAAAAATAAAGGTAATAATCCCGAAGAGATATTGACTTATTAAAATATTTATGATATGATAGTATCACTTCATAAGCAGGCAATGTCTGCTTTATTTTGATGAGTTTGATTATTGTGTTATTAAAGTAAAATTTCTGAGCAACAGAAATGATTTACAGAGGTAAAGATAATGATAATAGAGACAGTTAAATATATAAACCTGATAATAGGTATGCTTTTCTTCTTATTCTACTTTTACCAGTATGTCTACATACTGATACCTTTTATAAAGAAGGACAAGCCGCATAAGGAAGCGAAGCTGCATAAGTATGCGGTGCTGATTTCGGCGAGAAATGAAGAAAATGTAATTGCAACATTGGTTGATTCAATTCATCATCAGGACTATCCGCAGGAGCTGATTGACATATACGTCATTGCAGACAACTGTGACGACAAGACGGCAGAGGTTGCCGAGGCGGCAGGTGCGATAGTATTTGTGAGAAACGACCTTGAAAAGGTGGGTAAGGGCTATGCACTTGACTATGCCTTAAACCGTATTTTCAGGGAAAAGGGCGATGACGCATATGACGGCTTCTATGTATTTGATGCCGACAATATCCTTGATACAAGCTATTTTACAGCTATGAACCGTACCTTCTCGGACGGACACAGAATCATCACAAGCTACAGAAATTCAACCAACTACGGCACAAACTGGATAAGTGCAGGCTACGCACTGTGGTACATAAGAGAGTCACGCTTCTTAAACCATCCGCGTATGCTGTTAAATACCGGCTGTGCAATTTCGGGTACAGGATTTTTAGTACATAAGGATGTAATCCACCGTATAGGCGGATGGAAGTTCTTCCTTTTAACAGAGGATATCGAATTCTCAATTGCAAATGCAATGGCTGGCGAAAAAATAGCATACTGTAAGGATGCTATTCTCTATGACGAGCAGCCGCAAACCTTCAAGCAGTCCTGGACACAGCGTCTGAGATGGGCAAGAGGCTTTTTGCAGGTATTCGGAAAGTACGGTCTGAAGCTGTGGGCAAGTATTTTCAAGAACAAGAGTACAACCTGCTATGATATGTCAATGACAATTATGCCGGCGATATTTATGACTCTTTTCATTGCGGCGATAAATATTTTTGCACTTGTTGCAGGAATGATACGTGGCGAGGACTGGCAGGGACTTGCAATTTCACTGTGTCAGTGGATTGGCAGCGGATACCTTATGCTGATGGCAATTGGTGCAATCACTACGGTTTCGGAAAATAAACGTATACATACAAGTACGTGGAAGAAGATAAAGTATCTCTTCACCTTCCCGATATTCCTTTTCACCTACGTTCCGATTTCGATTGTAGCGATATTCAAGAACGTAGAATGGGAGCCGACAAGACATCACGGACCGTCGGTAAGTGCTCATAAAATTGAGCAAACAAAAGAAATTAAAAAATAATTATAAAAATTTTGTAAAAACTATTGATTTTTTTCTGTAAATAAGGTAAAATATAGATAGTTATGATTAAACAGAAGATTTTAGGAGGATAACAATATGGTAACAGCAGGCGATTTCAGAAATGGCGTTACATTTGAATTTGAGGGCGGAGTTTGGCAGATAGTTGAATTCCAGCACGTTAAGCCGGGTAAGGGTGCTGCGTTCGTAAGAACAAAGATCAAGAACGTAATCACAGGCAGCGTAGTTGAAAAGACATTCAGACCGACAGAGAAGTTTGAGAATGCATTCGTTGAGAGAAAGGATATGCAGTACTCATACAATGACGGCGATTTATACTACTTCATGGATCAGGAAACATTCGATATGCTCCCGATTGGTATGGATACAGTAGGCGATGCAATGAAGTTCGTTAAGGAGAACGATATCTGTAAGGTATTATCATATAAGGGTAATGTATTCGGCCTTGAGCCGCCGACATTCGTAGAGCTCGCTATCACAGAGACAGAGCCGGGCTTCGCAGGCAACACAGCAACAGGTGCTACAAAGCCGGCAACTCTTGAGACGGGTGCAGTGATTCAGGTTCCGTTATTCGTAGACGGAAGTGATATCATCCGTGTAGATACAAGAACAGGCGAGTACATGGAAAGAGTAAGCAAATAATTACGATATTAAGGCGGTGGTAGGTATACCACCGCCTTATGTTTTATGATAAGGAGGAAGATTGAAATGAGCGAATTATCAAGCAAGATTGCATATTTAAAGGGCTACGCAGAGGGGCTTGGTGCAGAATTCAAGAGCGACGAGGGTAAGATTATTGAAAAGCTTATTGATATAATTGAAGCTATGGCACAGGAGATAGCTGACCTTGAAATGGTTGTGGAAGAGAACTGCGATCTTATAGACGAAATCGACGATACAGTCCTTGCCATTGCAGAGGATTTTTACGGCGATGACGACGATGATGACGACGAATATTCGGATTTTGATGATGACGATTTATTCGACGATTTTGATGATGATTTTGACGACTTCACTGATGAAGACGATGAAGATGATGACGAATTCTCAAGCGATTTTTTTGAGATACAGTGTCCGGAATGTAATGAAGATTTTATGATCAACTATGATGAAATCACAGAT
>JAZQHZ010000339.1:0-5979 GCA_045540855.1 Clostridia bacterium | reverse complement strand
AAACGGGCTCTGCCCCAAGACGTTCAGCTTTAATTGTTTGCAACGTATATCCCCGGTTCTTTTTCTGTCTGCAGTAACAGAAAAAGAACGAAAAAGAATACCGTTCAAGAGGGAAATTCCCTCTTGAAAATCTCCCTTGCTACCGCTCGCTCAAAAGAGCGCACCCTCCAAGCGATACGGTACCATCTGCAGATTTTAATTAGTTCCTTTGAATTGGTGTGTTGCAAATTTGCAAGCGTGACCTACAAATTGCAAGAAAAGAACCTAACAAAATTACTCTCGTTGGGCATCGGGTTTCATCCCGCCGCAACAGCTGGGCAAAGCGAAAGGGGATTTTTAAGGGGAAAACATCTTTTAAAATGTTTTCCCCTTAAACGGCATTCTTTTGCTTACTTTTCTACTGCTGTAGGTAGAAAAGTAAGTAGGGGTACCAACTGCATAACAATAAGCTCTGCATAAGCAGGGGACAACGTCCCGATGCACTGAAGTAACAACATCTCGCTAAACCCAAATTTGAAACGCAACCAACTCAGCGTCAGCACAATTATGAATTGTCTCAACCGTCAATCCCGAATTACACCATCACACTCTGTTCTATATATTCATCCACCGACTCACGCAATGTCATCGGTTTTACACCGTTTTTCATAATTCTTCTTATAAATATATCCGCATCCACATATTTATAAAAAATATTGTTGAGCTGCTTCATCTCAACCGTCTTTCCGCCTCCGGCATATATTTTTGTCTCCACGATGCGTACACCGTAGCCTGACATATCTATGTAGCTTCCACCTATCTCCTCTTCTATCATATAATAATCTAAAGTAAGCTCTTCATCCTGCTTTCTTCCGTAGAAAATGATATTTTCCATAAAATACCTCCTCTCCTATTTTTAGCGTACTTATAAATTATATTCGAAAAAGCTGATTTTATGACTGTAAAAATACCGTTTTCATTACGCCCAAGTATATAAAATCAACAAAACATAAAATTTTTTTAATTTTTTTTCAAATTCCTCTTGCACTTTTAGTGAAAATAGGTTATAATATATTGGTAGTTTGACTTTTTGGGGCGATGAAGACCGAGCCCGTGCGATTGAAGCCTGTGAACCTTGTCAGATGGGGAACCAAGCAGCAATAAGCAGTAACTTTGATGTGTTACGGTAAACTCGGTCGGAGCCTTTAAATGTATGATATACGCCTTTCGATAAAAAAGGCGTTTTTTAATATAGTCGGAAAGGATAGTTATGGCACATTTAGCTTTATATCGTAAATGGCGTCCCGATGTATTTGAAGATATAGTCGGTCAGGAGCATATTACGAAAACGCTCAAAAACCAGATACTGACGAACCGTGTAGGTCATGCATATCTGTTCTGCGGTACACGCGGTACAGGTAAGACTACCTGTGCGAAGGTTTTTTCACGTGCAGTAAACTGCCTTTCACCCAAGGACGGCTCGCCTTGTAACGAGTGCGAAATCTGCCGCGGCATTGCAGACGGCTCAATTCTTGACGTAACCGAGCTTGACGCAGCTTCAAACAGACGTATCGACGATATCCGCGAGGTCATCAGTGACGTTTCATATGTTGCCGCCGAGGCGAAATATTCCGTCTATATCATAGACGAGGTGCATATGCTCACAACCGAGGCATTTAACGCACTTTTGAAAACTCTCGAAGAGCCGCCGGAGCACGTTATATTTATACTTGCAACCACAGACCCGCAGAAGGTTCCGCAGACTATCCTGTCACGCTGTCAGCGCTTTGATTTCAAGCGTATCAGCATAAGCGATATAACCGTAAGGCTCAAGGAGGTTGCATACGGAGACGGCTTCAATATCACAGACGACGCATACCACCTTATTGCAAGACTTGGCGAAGGCTCGATGCGTGATTCATTGAGCGTTATGGAGCGTGTAGTATCCGCCTGTGGCGATACGGTGAGTGCCGACGATATAATAAACGTGCTTGGAATTTCAACTCAGGATTCAGTCTTTGCAATGGCAGATGCAATCGCAGGCAATAATCCGGAGCAGATTGTTTCGGTAATTGATTCACTGATGAACGAGGGCAAGGATTTAAACACCTTTGTTGACTCGCTGATGCAGTATTTCCGTGACCTTATGATGTATTCGGTAAGCAACGGAACAATTTCTCTTGACTATAACAGTGAAGATATGGTAAAATTAAAGGCACAGAGCTCAAGACTTACATTTGAGCGTATCACACGTGCCGCATCCATACTTGCAGAAGCGAAATCCGATGCAAAATGGGTAAAGTCACCGAGGATTATTTATGAGCTGGCTTTAATTAAGCTTGCACGCCCTGAGGTTGACTCCTCACCTGAGGCATTGCTTGACAGAATCGCACAGATGGAAAGCAAGGTACACTCCACACGTGACGAGGAGCTTTATTCAAAGGTGGCACAAATTGAGGATAAAATCAAAAACGGACTTGTTGCCGTTGCCGCAGCTCCTGCTGCAGAAGAGCCGGTCAAGGAAGTGAAAAAGGTTTCAAAGCGTGTGTATAACCCGATACCGCCCTCTGAGCTTAACGGAGACAATCCGCTTGTGGCTCTGGCGAAACGTTGGGATAACATATGCTCCGCAATCATAAAAAAGGCGGGTTATCTCGGAATGGCATTGAACAACCGTCCCATAACAATCGACCGTGACGGAATTATAATGCTCTTTAGCCGCAAGGAAACCACCACAATTGATATTTTAAGCAATAACAAGGACAGGCTTGATACACTGTTTGCACAGGTTTCGGGCACAGACTATGCTTTGAAATATATATATGAGGATGAAATCGGCGATAATATAATTGACATATGGTCACTGAAGGCATCCGCACCTGCCGCACCGGCTACTCCGGATATTTCGGATTTACCTGAGCTTCCGCCGGTAGATGAAAGCAATGTCGATCCTATGGACGAGCTGTTGCAGGATTTCAGCGAGATTGTTGATATAACAGACGGCACCGAATTCATAGATTACAGTGCTGAGGACGACAATTTCGACCAGACCACACTTTTCGGTGAGGAAAATGAACGTGAAGAATTTCTCGAGCCTGACGAATTAGGCGACGAGGATGAAATATAAATTTTAAGAAAGAGGTAATTAACAATGGGAAGATATAAGGGCTTTTCAGGTTCAGGAATGAACACAAAGAGTAATATGGGCTCAGTAATCAAGCAGGCTCAGAAGATGCAGGAGGAAATGGAAAAGGTTCAGGCAGAGCTTGAGGAAAAGACTGTTGAAGCAACATCAGGCGGCGGTGCCGTTAAGGTTGTTGTAAGCGGTAAGAAGCAGATTGTTGAGTTAAAGATTAATCCGGAGGCAGTTGATCCGGAGGACGTTGAGACTCTCGAGGATATGATTACAGTTGCCGTAAACGAGGCTATTGAAAAGGCAGACGAAATGATGGCTGAGGGTATGGGTGCAGTAACCGGCGGACTTAATATCCCGGGCTTATTCTAAGATGCACGCACCGGCGATTGAATCTCTGATTGAGAAATTCGAGCAGCTTCCGGGAATCGGCAGACGAAGTGCGGAAAGGATTGCGTTCCATATTTTAGAGCGTATGACAAAGGAGGATGCCCAAATGATGGCATCCAGCATAATCGGTGCAAAGGAGAAAATCCACTTCTGCAAGGAGTGTCAGAACCTTACCGACACCGACCCATGCAAAATCTGTGCTTCACAAAAGCGTGACCGTTCAATCATATGTGTGGTTGAAAGTCCGGAGGATGTTTCGGCAATAGAGAATACAAATGAATTCAACGGCTTATACCACGTACTCCACGGTGCAATCTCGCCGATGGACGGCATAGGCCCCGATGACATCCGGATTAACGAGCTTATTGCACGCCTTGCTGATAACAGCGTAAAGGAGCTTATTATGGCAACTAATCCAACTGTCAGCGGAACCGCTACGGCGGTGTACATTTCAAAGCTTTTATCAGGCTTTGACGTCAAGGTTACACGAATTGCACACGGCGTACCTATCGGAAGTGATTTGGAGTATGCCGACAAGGTGACATTGATCAAAGCCATTGAAGGCAGACATACGATGTAATCTTAGATAAGAGATAAAAGATAAGAGATAAGAGTTATTGTAAATTTTCGCTCACGAAAATTTATGATATTAAAGAAAGGTGATAAAAATGTTAACAGGAAACGTATATGACGTGCTTGTTGAGCGTGGACTTCTTGCTCAGACAACGCACGCAGAGGAAATAAGAGAGCTTTTAGGTAAGGAGAAGGTTACATTCTACATCGGCTTCGACCCGACAGCTGACTCACTCCACGTAGGACATTTCTTACAGATGGTAGTTATGCGTCACATGCAGATGCACGGCCACAGACCGATTGCTCTTGTTGGTGGCGGTACAGGTCATATCGGCGACCCGTCAGGCAGAACTGATATGCGTCAGATGATGACAGACGAGGTTATCAATCACAACTGTGAGTGCTTCAAAAAGCAGCTTTCAAGCGTAATTGATTTCTCGGACGGCAAGGCACTTATGGTAAACAACGCAGACTGGTTATTAAACCTCAACTACGTTGAGTTCTTACGTGATATCGGCGCTTGCTTCTCAGTAAATAAGATGCTCACAGCAGAGTGCTTCAAGCAGAGACTTGAAAAGGGCTTATCATTCTTAGAGTTCAACTATATGCTTATGCAGGGCTATGACTTCCTTATGCTTAACCGTGAGTATGACTGTAAGATTGAATTAGGCGGTGACGACCAGTGGTCAAACATCCTTGCAGGTCTTGAGTTATGCCGTAAGAAGGACCAGAAGCAGGTTTACGGTATGACATTCACTCTCCTCACAAACAGCGAGGGCAAGAAGATGGGTAAGACACAGAGCGGTGCAGTATGGCTCGACCCGAAGAAGACAAGCCCGTATGATTTCTATCAGTACTGGGTAAACGTGCAGGACGCTGACGTAATCAAGTGCTTAAAGCTCCTCACCTTCGTTCCGATGGACGACATCCGCGAGATGGAAAAGTGGGAAGGTCAGGAATTAAACAAGGCAAAGCAGATTCTTGCATACGAGGTTACAAAGATGGTACACGGCGAAGCTGAGGCTGAGAAGGCAAAGGCTACTGCAGAGGCAGTATTTGCCAAGGGTGGCGTAAGCGAGGATATGCCGACAACAGAGCTTAGCGATGCAGTTGGTATGGGTGTGCTTGATATGCTTGTTGCAACAGGTCTTGTAGGCTCAAAGGGTGAGGCAAGAAGATTAGTTCAGCAGAACGGTCTCACAATCAACGATGCGAAGTATACTGATGTAAACGGCGTTGTTACAGAGGATATGTTCGTTGACGGCTCAATGATTATTAAGAAGGGTAAGAAGACCTTCCACAGAGTTGTAAAATAAATATCGAAGGGCGATTGCAATGCAATCGCCTTTTTTACGGAATATAAATTGGGGTTTATCGTTGAGACAATTCACAATTCATAATTCACAATTGAAGGTAAATTTGGGTTTAGCGGGATGGTTGCACTTACCTAAACGATTCAAACGGGCTCTGCCCCAAGACGTTCAGCTTTAATTGTTTACAACGTATATCCCCGGTTCTTTTTCTGTCATCAGCAACAGAAAAAGAACGAAAAAGAGTGCCGTTCAAGAGGAAAATCCCTCTTGAAAATCTCCCTTGCTGACGCTCGCTCAAAAGAGTGCACCCTCCAAGCGAGATGGAACCATCTGCAGATTTTAATTAGTTCCTTTGTATTGGTGCAGTTTAAATTTGCAAACGTAACCCACAAATTGCAAAAAAATAAACCCAACAAAATTACTCTTGTCTGGCATCGGGTTTCATCCCGCCGCAACGGCTGGGCAAAGCGAAAGGGGATTTTTAAGGGGAAAACATCTTTTAAAATGTTTTCCCCTTATACGGCATTCTTTTGCTTACTTTTCTACTGCTGCAGGTAGAAAAGTAAGTAGGGGTACCAACTGCATAACAAT
>JAZQHZ010000338.1:0-2878 GCA_045540855.1 Clostridia bacterium | reverse complement strand
AAGAAGCTTTCAAGCTATATTTCACGTTGTGCGGAGAATGAAATCCTGATGTATCTGCGGTCGACAAAAAAGCAGGGAAGTGAGGTGTCGATGGATGAGAGCATCGGCACTGACAAAGAAGGAAACTCAATGACAATAGCTGATATTTTAATGTCGGATGAAGCAGAAATTCCTGAACAGATTATGCAAAAGCTTGATGCAAAGCGGCTTTATGAGTCAATGTCAAGAGTGCTTAATGCACAGGAGAAAAAAATAATGCTGTGGCGTTATGGACTGGGTGGAGCCCCAAAACGCACACAGCAGCAGATTGCCGACGAGCTTGGCATAAGCCGCAGCTATGTCAGCAGAATTGAAACAAAATGTCTTAAAAAGCTCGCAAAGGAGCTTGAGAATTAAATGATAACGGGTGAAACCGTATAATCACGCATTGCGGCGGCTATGCTGCCCTTTTTGCATAAGGCGGCGGCTTCGGTTATACGGATTTCTGCCTTGAAGATTTCATCCGCATCAAAATCAGCCGTCTTTGTTATAACCGGAAGCGTGGCAGCAGATTTCATTTCCTTTAAAATCTGTCTGCCGGTATCATTCATACCCAGCACACGTATATATGACGGCGGCAGTGAGCATATATCCTTTGTAAGCCCTGTCAATGCACTTAAAAGTATACGGCGTATACGGCTCATTGTATATCGCTTTGATTTAACAGCTTGTGCAATTGCCTCGAAGCCGTAATTTACCTTTGCGGCATCAATAATTCTGTTTTCAAGCCCTTCATTAACATCATTGATTTTACTCAGCTCCTCGGGAGAAGCTGTACGCAAAAGATAGGTGAGAGCAGTGTCAAGTGCATCTATGGAATATTCGTCAAAATCCGCACAGGGAACAAAAGGCGAAATGTCGCTGTTACTGTCAAGCAATGAACGCACTGCACTTGCCGAAATAATATCTCCCGATGCTTCGGTGGAGTGGAAGTCGTTTGTGCGTGTTACGGTAAATGGCGTTATTTTACTGTCAGTGTAAATAAGTGCACGCAGATATTCCACTGCAAGGATATTGTTTGGCTTGGATAAAATTTTCGGCTCGATAACCGCCTCATAAGCCTTTTCTCGTGCGGCAGGATAGCTCATACCGCTTGAAATCAGCGCTTTTATTTTTTCAGAAACCTCAACAGGCTCATTCTCAAGAATTTGTGCCGCATTTATAAGAGTATCAATATTTCCGCTTTCTGAGCCGAAGGCAAGCTGTGAAATGACACCTGCTGCATTAAGAGTTGCCACTGCACCGTAGGCAAATTTCTGAGCTGTATTAACTGCATAAATCGCCGGCAGCTCAATAACGAGGTCAGCACCGTTTTGCAGTGCAATTTTAGCACGTGTATGCTTGTCCGTTACTGCAATATCGCCACGCTGAACAGCGTTGCCGCTCATAATAACAACAACGCCGTCCGAGTGTTTTTTTATCTCGTCCAATATATATTTGTGTCCGTTATGAAACGGATTAAATTCCGCAATCAGGGCTGTAATTTTCATTTTAATCCTTGTTTACCTCTGCTCTTGTCTGGATTTCATATATTCTCATAATTGTTACAATAGCCTGCTCAACAGTGTAACGCTCCAACGGTGCAAAGCTGTTGTTTCCTACGCCGTTCATAACTCCCATATTGCACATAACCTGAACGGCGCTGTCGGCCCATTCTGAAATAAATTCAGAATCCTCAAATTCAAAATACATTTCAGTTACAGGTACGGGTACTGTTACGTTTATCATACGGTTTAGAATAACAGCCGCTTCTTCACGTGTCAGATCATCAGTAGGTGCAAATGAATCCTCTGATTTACCGTTAATAATTCCCATTGAACTCAATGCAATGATTTTCTCGTTGTCTGTATCCTTGAAATTATTGGTGAAATCTTCGATTTGTATGTTCAGCACATTTGTCATATAATTATAAATCAGCTCACAGAACTGCTCACGAGAGATGGCTCTCGGATAAAGATACTGCACGTCTGCATCGGTTATGTCAAGGCCTGCTGCGGCAATAATGCTTTCCTCGGCCCATTCGCTCGGAGTGAAAATATCATAAATAACTTTATCATAGCTTGTTGCATAGGTTGTAGGAGTTGTGTATGTATAATCACGCTCCGCGGTGTCGGTGGCTGTGTCAAGGCTGTATTTTTCAATAAGCTCGTTAATTATACCGTCATGAATCATATTGCCGATAGTAACCTCAAACGAAGAGAAAAGCTTTTCAGCATCTGTTGAAGAGTTGCCTGAAAGGTATGCTTCAGATAGGAAATTTCTGAAAATAACAGAATATTTTTCCTCGCGAATACCATCGGCAGAGGTTACGCTTGCAATCAGATACGGAGTTGAAAAATCAACGTAGGCATCTCTTTCTTCAGTGTATGTGAAGGAAGAAATCGCACAATCGGCACGCCCGCTGTTAACAGCATTCACAAGATTGTCAAATGGCATATCAATATAATTCACTTCAAAGCCGTTTTTAAGTGCAATATAATTCATCACGTCAATATCAAAGCCCTTTAAAATTCCATCCTCATAATATTCAAATGGAGCATATTCCGCATTAACAGCAACATTTATTACCTTCTTTTCGCCGTCATCAGCAATTACAGTCGATGAAGCAAGCATAGCTGCGGATAGAATAAGTGATAATAATTTTTTCATAGAGACTACCTCCTTTTGATGCTTTTTTATTTAGTATATCATAAATCAGTGGATTTAACAATAGATAAATCAAATTAATGTTTAGCGGCTTTGCCACAAAACATTAATTCAATTCACAATTCATAATTCACAATTCACAATTATTGCTGACGCAATAATGTTTGCAATTCAAACCTTGCAATTTGTGGGT
>JAZQHZ010000337.1:0-3704 GCA_045540855.1 Clostridia bacterium | reverse complement strand
AGTCGGTGACGGTGTCGGTGTTGACGGCTCCGGTGTCGGAGTAGGAGTCGGTGACGGTGTCGGTGTTGGTGCTTCCGGAGTCGGAGTCGGTGTCTCCTGTGCCGGCGGCTCTGTCGGATCTACTTCACCTGTTGCAAGCTTTGCAACCTCACCTAAGATGTATGCTGCAATCTTTTCAGCTAACGGCTGCTTATAGTGGTTGTGGTCGCCGTACCATGACTTAACAAGGTCAAGTACTGATGCGATTTCTGTACCGTTTGCAGCGTTGTATGCTGTTACATCGTCCATTGTTAATGAGTTGAAGTAGTTATTGAAGTACTCACCTAACTCGATAACGTGGAGACCAAATTCTTCACCAATTGCACGGAGGTCGCTGTTGTGAGCGCCGTCGCCTCTTGATGATGTGAACTCGCCTGTTGCATCGTTATACGGATACTGTCTGTCTGAGAATCCTAACGGTGTAGCTGTTACCATTACCGGGATACCGCCTCTCTGGATGATACCCTGTACATAGTAATCTCTTAATAATGTGTAATATGATACACTTTCGTTTGTTTCCTTTGAGTTGATACCCATATTAACTGTTACATAATCGCCCGGGCATACATTTAAGAGAACTGTCTCTACTCTGCCCTGGTTATAGAAGTTAACTGAGTCACGGCCTGCCATACCATTGTTTGAGAAGCCTGAGAAGCACTCCGGAATTGCTACCGCACTGCCTACTACATTACCCCATGAAATGTTGCCGCTTGCATTGTTATTTGTTGTTGAGTCACCGATTGCATATACCTTCGGCTTATCTAAAGCAGTCTTAGGCGCTGCCTGTGAAATTGTAAGTGATGTTACAGTTGATGCTGCCGGGAATGTAAGGTCTAATACGCCGTCACAAACTGCAACATTGAATGTTGTACCTGACTTTGAGATACCTGTTGTAGCTGATACAGTCTCAACTACCTCTGATGTCATTGAAGCTGCTGTTGTAACAACCTCTACAACGTAGTTACCGTTCGGTACGTTTGCCTTGAAGCGTGAATCTGTTGTAGCTGTTACTGTTGCTGTGTCTGCTGCTACTGTTGTAGCATCGTTCCAGCCGTAGCCGAGCTTATCTGTATACTGAGTAGCCGCTACCTGTGTATAGCCCTCAGCCGGCTCATCTGAACCGAATGCGAATGATAAACCGTGAATGTTTACCTTAACCTTTGTTGAAAGTCCCTCTGCATTTGTAGCCTTTACGTATACAACTGCCGGTGAAGCACCTGCCGGAACTGTCATCTTACCGTTCTCGAAAGTAACGCCCTTAACTGTTGTCTCTGTTACGCCGTCCTTTGCAAGAAGTGCGTATGTGATAGCGCCGCCGTCAATAGCTGCACCTGAACCGTCTCTTGTCTCAGCAACGAAGTCTACTACTACTGCATCCTCGCCTGTGAACGGAATTGTGATTGATGATGCTGAGCTTGTGAAAGCAACTACATTTGATGATGTTGTGAGCTGGATTGTCTTTTCAGCCGTCTTACCATCCTTTGTAGCTACTACTGTAACTGCACCTGAAGCACCCTCATTTACTGTGAGTGTAGCTGTCTGTGCACCTGTTGAAGTGAGCTCTACATTTGCATATTCCTCTGCTAATGACCACTCTACTGCACCTGTAACCTTAACGCCGTCTGCTGTTGCTAAAGCTGCTGAGAAATCAACTGTTGATGCAGCCTCGCCTGCTTCCGGAACCTTTACAACGTCTGATGCTGAATTTACATCCATTGTTGCAAGTGTCGGAACATATGCCTTTAATGCGTTTAAGTAAAGCGGGAAGCCGCCTGTTGCACAGAAGTACTTAGCAGCACTGTCGCCTGTTGCAACCTCTGCTGTCTGGCCTACTAAAGTGCCGTCCATATCATATACTGCAACTGTGTATGTACCAACGCTCGGGTCTACTGATGCTACGAACTTATAAACTGCACCTGATGTAAGACCTGAAACCGTCTCTGTACCTGCTGTTACTGCACCTGATGAAATTGAGAAGTTCCACTCTGCAACTGCGTTTGAGTTGTTCGGTGTGTTGCTGTAACAACCAAAGCCGATGCCGTCTGTTGCCTTTGCAGTAATCTCAAATACATACTGATCTGCTCTGTCTGACCACTGATAAACACCAACTGTTGAACCGCCGCCGCCATTTGAAGCAAATTCAAGTGACTTTGTGCCGTCCTCGTTCTTAACGAGTGTTAATGTTCTTGAACCGTTTGAGCCATAGATTGACCAGTTGTTAAGAACTACGTCCTTATCTGTAATGCCCTGTGCAGTAGCCTTATGACCTACGAGCTCATCTGAATAGTCGCTCATATCTACTGGATAACCTGCTGCCGGGATAATCTGAGTTGCACTTGCTGCATTTGCACCTATGATTGCAAACGGAGTTGTGATTGTATATGTATCCTCTAAATATGATACAACTGCCTTAACATAACCGTAGTAGTTTGAAACACCGTTTCTTACGTTTAAGTTAGCTTTTGCACCATCTGATGTGAATGTCACATAGCCGTCCTCATTCTCAAGACCTACAATCGACCACTCAACGTTTAACTTATCTGTTAAGTCACCGCCATAGCTTCCTAAGCCTGAAACTGAAATCGGGTAATCAACACTTGTACCCTCAGCCGGCTGCGGAATTGTCATATTCAATGCCTGAGCAAATGAAGCATTTACTAATGTTTCTTCGCCAAGCTCACCAAATGAATCCTCATCTGTTACGGCTCTTACCACGATATTATCCACTGACTGTACCGGATAGTATCTTCCGCCTACCATATAAAGGCTTGCAGCTGAACCTGAACCGTTATATGCTGTTGCAACTCTGTCTATAATAACACCTGTTGTTTCGCCTGTGATTGTTGTTGAAACAAGTCCCTGTGTCTTATCAACATAAAGCTTGTAGTGGCACCACTCACCTGACGGGATTGTAGCAGTTGCTGTGCCGTTTATTGTGTATGTAGTTGAACCGCCGTTAACTGTCATACCAAGAACGTAACCGCTTCCAAGACCGTAGTTAATGTTGTTACTGTTATACTTTAAATCAGTACCACCAATTGCAAATGTTGTTGTCTGGTTGTTACCCGGAGACATTGCAGCATCGAACTCTACGATATACTTATCCTCTGCTGTTACGTCCACTCCTGTGAAGTTCATAATTGCACCACGTGAGTTTGTGTTTATTGATGAAAAATCATATGAAAGATAATTTCCATGAGTATCATCTGTTGAAATCACAAGTGCTTCCTGTGCATTTGTTGAGGTAGCCACTGTACTTGCATCTGTTACATCAGTGAAGTCCTGTGAATACCATGAAGCTGCACTTGCGCTCATCGGCATAACTGTCATCGGAACAATCATTGACAATGCTGAAATTGCAGCTACTGTTTTTTTGAAAAGCTTACTTCTCATTCTTTTCTCTCTCCTTTTGATTTATTTTGTGCTTTTGCACAATCATAGTTGTTTATATTATAACACAATTTTTTCAGTTTGTATAGTACTTTGTTAAAAGTTTTTTTCAGTAAAATTACAAAAATGACGTTTTGTACAAAAAAATATGCTTTTTTTAAGCACCTTGACCAAAACTCAATAAATATCCACCCGCATAGCGGGTGGTATTTCATTTTCGGGCATAGCCCTAATCTTTACTGGCTACGCACAAGTGCGTTTTGTGTTGGCCTGCC